>NZ_AP025486.1 GCF_024347455.1 Vibrio echinoideorum | reverse complement strand
CTATAGTTGGTCATTTTATGTTGTTCTAATCGGTAGTAATAACCATGGTCGCGTATCGCCTGTAGCAGACGCATGTCTGGCACTAAGAACACATGATTAGTGAGGTTCTTACTGTTTTTACGGCCAGTTTTAAATTTACTTCGGTCACAATAAAAACGGTAATCTTGAACAAACTCTAATGGCTTTTTGCCTACTACATTCTGCTCTTCATCAAGTTCATTGATCACCAAGTGAGCCGTTGCTAATTGAGTAATACGACGCTCTATTTGATCGTAGTTCGCACGAGTGGTCGCCATGCCCATTCGGGTTGCTAATTCATACATGCTCATTGATAGAACGGTCGCGTCACGATCGATAAATGAATCAAAACCATCCTGTTGGGTATCTGAGATATCGCCATCAGTGATGGTTTGGTATACCTGCGACCAGGTTAAACGTGCTCCGGCATCATAGGAAGTGTCGTCTAGTTGAATCGTTTGAGCATACGCCAACATGGTTTCTAAAATATCTCGATGGGGTTGCAGTAAGTAATCAACATGCAGGTCAACTCTAAAGTTTTTTCCATAGCTATTGATGTTCACGCTTTCTAACGGATAGTTAGGATCGGTACCGCCGCTTTGTGCAATCTCAATGAGCTTGGATTGCATTGTGGATGTTAAGCGTGAAGCCGGATGAAAGATGGTAGCTCTCGAAAATAGAATGGATGAGATGAACCGGTTCTTACGGTCCTCTTCATTAATAACCGTCAAACTAGAGCTAGATGTTGAAGCCATGATCATTACCTAATAATGCGATAGTACTATTTTAACAGATAGTCGTTATTAACTCACTCTGTTCGGTAGATATCTATACTAGATCGGTAAATATCTATACTTGATCACATAAAACAACTATAAACTTCGGTAAATAATCACTGACTTCGGTAAATGTTCAGTTATGTGATGAAGATCTTCCATGAAGCCTAAGGAAGCCGATTAACTCTATTTAAGGTTATATAATTGGTTTTTATTTATAGTTGATCTACGAACTATGCCAATCATGATCATTCTATCTTTCAGATCGGTAAATATTCATATTTAACTTATTCATTTCGGTAAATGTTTACATCGTTGATCGTTAAATATTGATATTTAATCGGTAGATGTTCATATTAAATCGGTAACTATTTATATGATTTCGGTTGATGTTGATACTTTTAACACCTATCTAAGAAACTAGAACCTTAAGGATCTAGTTTTAAATAGTACCAACTTCACTGAGGTTCAGCCGCTGACTTAACAAGTAACCCCAAATCTCTAGAGAGCTTTGATGTTACCTGTTAAGTAGGTGTTAATACTCTAACCATATTATTTTCAAATTCGCTGCTATCTATCACAAACCTTATGTAATTGATATGTTTAATTTTATTAATCTATAGACTTTTGATCGCTTGATTATTCATTTATTCCTTATTTGATCGTTTAACTTTTTATTGTGTACCTGCATTTTAGGGTCTTACTGCCCTGATCGTTGCGGGTGTTCGCCAGCGATATAAAATAAGTGGGTGGAGCTAAGTTTTAAGACTTGGTAAAAGAAATAGTAAGTGACAGTGTCATAGTGTCTAGACGGGGACACGCTAAATCTAGGTTCATAGATTTAGATACAAACAAGCTCTCAGTGATGAATTCGCTAGATAAGAAGATTGATAAAGTGGTACACAAACTTATTTAGAAAGGGGAAAGAGTGACGTCTTGACCTGCAATGGTGTGGCGAGCCAAGCGACTATACCCAGCCCTAATTAATCTGTCGTATAAATACGCGCTTGATGAAGTATGAGACTGAAAAGCCAACAATAAAATGAAAGATGGTCTTTGGTTGATGTTAACGTTTTTATGTTGCATCACCCAGCCCGTCATAAGAATTCTATTGCCTGTCATAAATGTGAACGAATTAAATGACCGTATTATTCGTGCATCTGGGGGTTTGGTTGTTGTTGTCTCTCTTGTCTTTGTTGTTTACCCCTATGTTTCACATGAAAATTTTTTTCGTTGCGCGGTTTTTACAGCAGTTATTCGCTCGATACTTTACTTTTAATTTGCTTATAAACATGTCAATTACATGGAGCTTTGAACAAGCTCGAAACGAGCTAATTGGTTTTTTCAGTTTCTAACATGGTGCCTTATTCTGGGTCAGTAAGGACGGAATAGAATGCGATTTTTGAAACTCAGAACCGATCATAAACGAGTGCGAAGAGATGGAACACGTTATGTGACACCATTGATTGTTGATGCACCAAGACGCTTTGCGCCAAGTCGTGATCGTAAAGAAACCAGCTTGCGCCGGAAGGAGTGTCAGCTAATTACTGGAGCGCATGATTCAGGTAAAAGCCGCTGGCTCATGCGCTTAAAGGATAGCCGACACGAAATCTGGGGGAAAAAGCCGCAACCTATTTTACTTGAGGGGCTGATGCCTTTATCAAGTTGGGTGGAGGTGAAAGGCATTGCAAAATGGCACCAAGACAAAGAAGTACAATCAGAAGATTATACGCCCTGGGGGAAGCTCAATTTGCAGCTTAAGGCGGATCTCTTAGCTGATTACCTTCTTGACACCCAAGCCTTACTTTTTATCGATGATGCGCATAAGCTGACTGGCCGGAAAGCACAAATAGCACGTAAATGTTTACTGTCTTCCAAAGTTTGGTTAATGGCATCAAGTGAGGAAGGACGGCTTCCTCCTTCTTTTCGGCCTATCGTAGAGCGCCGTTCTCCACAGCGAACTAACTTAGAGAGTGATGTCAGTTACGACACGACCAAAGCCTTGATTTGGTTCATGGTGGCGATGTGTGTTGTGGCCGGTGCATGGGAAGCCGGCGCTGTAATCGGTGGTCTGCAGATGTTAGGTACTGGAAGAAGGTCGACGCGTGCTGATTAATGTTTTCCTTATATGGGTTAGTTTATGCGCGTTCAGTGCTGCCTATGCCAATGATTGGGGGATTAGTGTGCCTTGGGAAGAAGCTGATGTGCTTCCGCCAGAAATCAAACCCTACGAGCTCCCTACTTTAAAAGGCCAAGCTCCTCACTATAACGTCCCAACCCCCGCCCTCACGCCTGCACCAAAAGTGGATCCGGATGCGATTTTTAACACTGTACTTAAGTGCTACCCAGAAAAGAGCAAGTTTAAGCTCGATCTAAACCTTGTGGCGGGCATGAAATCTAACATCGATGAGTATGATCCAGAAGGTTGGCCAGAGATAACTGAGCATTACATTGGAATAGTTGGCAAAATGCCGCTCTACTCCACAACCGAACAATCTCGGGAACGCCAATGGGAATACCAACGTCGCACCGCTACAGCTACCTCTGTCACAAGCTTTACTCAATCCTTAGCCGATAGAAACTATGCCTATCGCTTAATGGGGCTTTATCTTTCTTTGGAGGCTAGAGCACAACTGAGAGTAAAAAAAGGGGTAGCGAACGTATCAGAACAAGTCGCTTTGCTTGAAAAAGTGGCTTCTTCTCATCGAGATGTCTTGGCGCATGAGGCCAAAATTGTTGAGCATCGTTTAGCTTTGGTGGCGATGTGTGAAGCTACGTATACCGATCAGATGAACCGCTATCTTCAAAAACTCGCTTTCCTTCCACGCCCTACTTCCGATATCCAATCACAATGAAATGGCTCAATCACACCTTAATTTCTGGCGCGATTTGCGCTGTGGTATCACCGCCTCATGTTGCTGTGTGTGTCGCCGGTGCAACGGCCCCTGATTGGTTTGAATATGTACTTAAGGTTGGCAATCGACATATAAAACATCGAGGCCCCACACATGTTTTTACGCATTGGTTACTGGCTGCCCTAGCCTTTACTTTTGTTTGGGATTATCACGGGATTGGGATGGAATTTGCTTGGGGCGGCGTTAGCCATATATTGACTGATGCGATGACAGTCTCTGGTGTGCCTTTTTCGCCCTACAGTGACAGGCGTTTCCATCTCTTTGGAGGCCGATTTCGAACCGGAGATCCCATCGAATATGCTATTTCAGCAGGGGTTGTGGTGATGTGTATTGCCCTATCCCACCTTACTGGTGGAAATGGATTTGCGCCGTTCTTTTACGATTGGGGAGGCATGTACCAAGAAGGTGTGATTGACGTGCTTGAGTGGAAAACTAATCGATTTAGGTTGATCTGATAGTTTATTTTTGAAAACAACCCCCATTGTCCCCGAGGTGAAAACATATGACCATTACTGGCTAACGCTACAGTATGTAGGATGGATTGATCTAATTATTATTGTTAATTTCATGTTTTTATTAGTTTATTATTATTAGTAATGTGGGTATGTGTGTAAACATCAAGCGAAGCGAAGAAGTTTACACACATATCCACATTAACCTTCAAACGATACTTATGATTGAACTTATAGGTAAATTATGAATTACCTATTATATCCTATAATACATTATTAATACCTATAAGAGTGGATATTCATCTGTAACGCTATGTTTTATAAGGTTTTACTTACTTTGTTGTCGATATTTTTTTTGTGTTTTACTATTCAAAGTGTGAATTTTGCTAGTTTGAGAATGTTTTAGAGAAGATTTTTTTAGTATCAAGCTCTCTCATTGTTGTTTGTTTCTATCTAAGATAATTCTTTGTAATTTAAAATAATGCATCAGCTATTTTAAATAAGTGTATGCCACCAAAAAAAAGTTCCTGTGTTAATTTTAATGCTATGCAACTTAAAATAAGTATCTATCTATCATGTTTGATGTCTATTTTTTTTCAAATAAGCAAAAATATCAACATTAATGCTATTGCTATTGCTATTGCTATTTAGCTTTATGCTTTTTGTGATGGGAAATATTCACTTTAGGATATTTTTGGTCAAAAATTATCATTTCATAATCAAAACCAGTTAAATATTTTAATTTTATGAGATTCGTTTTTTCAAACTTATCTCATTTTATAATGAGTTCTAATATTTACTACCTTCTTATAAATATGCTGTTGATCACTTAAATGTGTTATTGCATATTAATTTTTTTGACTTAATGGATCGGTTTTGTATGATTGCGTGCTATTTACGAGGAAGTTCAATGCTATCGCTATCGGCTTGAATGCCTACGCTATCGACTTGAATGCTTATTGATACTAAATACATTAAGGACTTATTAATGACTTATCAATCGTTAGGGACAATCTTAGTGGAAGATGAGCATTACTATGATTATCACATGAAAAGTCATAGTTTAATTTATGCTGCTTCCGATCTGACTGCGCGAATGATGGATATATTTGCTCTTTTACTGACAGAGATGAAACAAGCCGACTGGGATGCAAATGAAGCTCCAACGTACTGTTTTAAATCGAAAAAACTTTGTGAATGGTTCGGGTGCCCTAAAAAGCAGTTGTATTCCCGACTTAAAGAACCATCTAAGCAGCTTGCTTCCAAAACATTAGGTATCGAGCAAAATGGTAGTTTCAGATATACCCCAATACTGTCCTATGTAGCATACGAGAATGGTACTTTAGCGATTAAGCCAAATAATGAACTAAAGAGTACTTACATCGTTAATTTAAGTCAGAACGGTTTTGCTAAAGTAGATAACAAAATATTTAGAGCTTTAACGAATCCAAATGAAAAGAAAATCTTTGAGTTTCTCTGCCGTTACCGCTACGACAAAGAAATGTATTTTATTACATTGAATAAATTACAAGTGATCTTTGGTATCAAAACGGAAGATGGCCAAATACTTAAAGAGACCTATAAGTCACCAGTTCAATTTGTATCAAGACTGATCGCTCCTGCATTGAAAAAGATATCTCAATCAGAAGAGGCCTTAGAGAAAATGGTCATTCTAGAAAAGGATGGAAAAGTTGGTTATGAATTGGTTGATTGTGAAGACGGAATGAATCAGAAAATCCGTTTTTTAGTTAAATGGAAGAGTGAAGTAACCAAAGAAGAGTTGAATGAAGCGGCAGGTAAAGCTCTTCAATTATCGAGTGAACTTTCTATCAAGAAAAAGAAAGGGGAAGATATCTATGACATTTTGGTTGAATTGTTACCTCTCATAGATTTACTTGGCTATGAAGATAAAGCTAAATCAATCGCACTCAGAATAGATACAATTCAACAGGAGCGGAGAAATAAAGAATTAAGAGCTAAAGAAGAAAAGGAACAAAGCCAAAGTCGCAAGCTTGAAGAACTCGTTAATGCCGGTTTTTTAGATGACCTTTAGTCAGAGATCCGTTAAGTGTTTTGGAATATCTTTTGTTAGTACTATTTTTGTTGAGTTCATATTGAAAAATTTGTATTAGAAATTGACCTTTTTGACCTGTTTTTCAGTCTGATTTCACTCTTGTTATTCGGAAAATTATGTTTGTATCCCTCTCTCTTTCTAAGCAGTCATTTCTTCCTTTTATTAAAGACATTGAGGTGGGGTATGTTCGGTCCAATCCGACTTTACATTATTGCTCTATAGTGTTCGATTCCGATGGTTATCAAGATGGTTTGTTTGATTATTTAAATGTACCTTTTCCTACTTCGTTAGTGTCTTCAGTACAGAAGCGGAGAGCGGAATATATCGCTGCAAGATACGCTGCCCAAATATTGCTAAAAAAACTAGGGTGTGAGCTTGGTGTGGGGTCGTCTCAAAACCGAGCGCCTATATGGCCTTTTGGGTTTAGTGGTAGCTTATCTCACACAAACGGTAAAGCCATAGCTGTGGTTTCTCAACAGCCTCACCATTGTTCGCCTGGTATCGATGTCGAAGTATTTTCGCCTGCAGTGATTCAAGAATCCGAAAATGTATTTACTACCAAGACAGAGCGGAACATTTTGAAGGCGAGCAGCATACAGTATGAGCTTGCTTTATTGGTTACGTTTTCTGTTAAAGAAAGCTTATATAAATCACTCTACCCAACGGTTCGTCGCTATTTTGGCTTTGATGCAGTAAAAATTTGTAGCATTGATAACAGAGTAGGGAGAGTCAGTTTAGAGTTAACTCAAGACTTAACTACAGAGTTGACAAAAGGTACTAAGTTCAGCGGTCTGTATTCGTATCAAGAGAATTTAATGACAACACTGGTGATGTAGTTTTCAACCAGTTTATTAGATCGAGCTAGAAAAGTTACTGAAGTAGGTTTTTTATAGCCTGATTTAGGCGGAAAATCGTTAAGCCAGAAGGTAGAAAAGTATGGTTGTTATTGAAAACCTTTCAAAGGCTTATGGAAAATATCAAGTTATTGAACAAGCCAGTACTAAGTTTGATAAGGGCCAGGTGACGTCTATTATCGGGCCTAATGGGGCCGGGAAAAGCACATTTTTGTCCATGGCTTCACGCTTAGCTTCTAGTGATAGTGGTAGCGTGTTTATTGATGGTAAGGATTTGAAGGATTGGAGTTATCAAGATTTATCTAAGAATTTAGCTGTTTTACGTCAGTCGAATTCAGTGAATATGCGGTTTACAGTGAAAGAAATGGTTTCTTTCGGACGTTTTCCATACTCAAAGGGTCAACTTACCCTTTGTGATAAAACTATGATTGAGCAGTCAATTAACTATTTAGGGTTACATGATATACAGAATAAATATCTTGATGAATTGAGTGGAGGCCAGCGTCAACTTACCTATATCGCCATGGTCATTGCTCAAGACACTGATTACATATTTTTAGATGAGCCTTTAAATAACTTAGATATTAAACACTCTTTGCAAATCATGAAAAACATATAACGTTTAACAAAAGATATGGACAAAGCCGTAGTGCTTGTCATCCACGATATAAACTTTGCTGCTTGTTATTCAGATAAGATCGTGGCTTTAAAGCAAGGCAAAGTTGTGGCTAATGGCTCTGTTGAGGAGGTTATCCAAGCAGAGACTCTTAGCTGTATTTACGAAGTCCCTTTTCATATTATTGAAGTGAATGGTAAGCGAATGTGTACATACCAATAACACTCCAACAGCTTCCTTATTGATACATTTACCAAATGATTCTTATTTCCATCAATCCTTTTTTTATCAATTGATTTCATATGCTTGTTTGATTTAGAATGGGTGTAAATGATATCGATTCTTACTTGTATTTGCACTCTGATGTTAGGCGCAAATACTCTTGAATTTTGCAGTGATAGTTCTTAATAAGGATAATTAGATGGCCATTCCTAAGATCGCCTCATACCAAGTACTCCCGTTAGAATCATTCCCAACTAACAAAGTCGATTGGGTAATAGATCCTAAGAAATCGGTTGTTCTAGTTCACGATTTACAGGCTTATTTTCTCAATTTTTTTGATAAAACATTGTCTCCGGTTCCTGAGCTTCTAAGGAATGTAAACAAGGTTACAGAGAGTGCTAGATCTGCTGGTATACCCGTAGTTTACACTGCTCAGCCAGCTAACCAAGACCCAAACGAAAGGGCACTTCTTACTGATTTTTGGGGGGTAGGGCTGACACAAGATACAGAGATAGTACCTGAGGTATCACCGCAACCTGAGGATATTCAATATACCAAGTGGCGTTATAGTGCGTTTAAGAAAACGCCTTTACTTGAATGGATGAAAGAAGAACAAAGGGATCAGTTAGTCATCGTTGGTGTTTATGGCCATATTGGTATTCTTTCAACAGCGTTGGATGCTTTTATGTTAGATATTAAACCATTCGTTATTGGTGATGCTATTGCAGATTTTTCTAAAGAAGACCATATGAATACATTAAAATATGTTGCTAGTAGAAGCGGTAGCGTTAAATCTGTGGATGAGTTTATTGACAGTGTTACTGCACGTTCTTTTGGTGAATTGAGCTTAGAGTCTATGAGACAGGATGTTGCGAATATTTTGGACGTTGATTTGGATGAAGTCGATGTTGATGAAAACTTGATTTTCCTTGGACTTGATTCGATACGCATAATGACACTACATAGCCGTTGGAAAAAAATAGGTATTGATATTGAACTTGCTGAGATGGTCGGCAAAAATACGATTAAAGATTGGTGGGATTCTGTTCAGGTAGCTGCTTAATTCTTTTTCTCCAAATAGCTCCCCCTTGGTGTTAGTAAGGGGGAAAGTATTTAAGTACTATATTCGGCTCTCAAGGCCTTTTTGTTTATTTTTCCAACAGCAGTTTTAGGTAATTTTTGGCGAAAGTTAATGTGATCTGGGATCTTATATTCTGCGATACCTTGCTCATATAAAAATTTCTTTATTGAAACTGGCTTAAGGTTAACATCTTGGTTACATACGATTATCGCACAGCTTTTTTCTCCCAAAAACTCGTCAGGAACTGCTACTAGTGCTACGTCATGAATGCCATTATGCTCAAGTAGTATATTTTCAATTTCCTCTGTGGCAATTTTTTCCCCACCTCTATTTATTTGGTCTTTATTCCTTCCTGTCACAATGATGTTACCTTCAGGAGTTTGCCGAACAAGATCTCCCGTCGCGTAAAATCCGTTTTTATCGAATGAACGTTGATTGTGTCCTGCCGCTTTGTAGTAACCTCGTATGGTGTATGGGCCTCTAGTCATTAACTGACCTTCTTCTCCTAACATTACGGGTAGGCCTTCTTCACTCACTATTAGTATTTCATCATGTTCTGAAATAGGACGACCTTGTGTTTTCGTGATGATATCTATCGGATCGTCTAACCGTGTGTAATTCACAAGACCTTCAGCCATACCAAATACCTGTTGTAACGTACAGTCCAAAATCAGCGGGAATTTATTTGCGGCATTTTCACTAAATTTTGCTCCCCCTACTTGAATGAGCTCTAAGCTCGAAATATCTTGTTGCGCGTTTTGTGCATATTGCATCCATAGTAAGGCTAGGGGAGGAACGAGTGCGCATGTATTGACTCTATGTTTTTCAATTAATGAAAAATTATTCTCAGGGGAACTATCTAAACTGAGCACGATACACCCTCCAGCAAAGAAGGTTCCTAAAGCTCCTGGAGAGCTTAGTGGGAAATTGTGAGCAGCAGGAAGGGTACAAAGATAACGTGTCTCGGCGTTAAATTGACAGATGCGATTACTTCCCACAATACTATAAGCATAATCATTGTGCGTTCTGGGAATGAGCTTAGGAGTGCCTGTTGTCCCTCCTGATAACTGGAAAAAAGCCACTTTATCTGCAGTGGTATATTGCTTCATACAAGGGGTGATATATAAATTTTGTAATGAAATAAGGTTACTCTGACCTGTTTCACCTGTTGTAATAGCATAGTCTAGAGTTTTGCATTCTTTAATCAATTGATTAGCCATGTTACGCGAGGTTAAACCAGATACATGATCTGAAAAAATGTAGGCTCTAGCGCCAGCATGATTACAAAAGTAGCTTAACTCCAAGTAGCGATGGGCGGGTAAAGCAAGAACGGGTGTTATCCCTTTCATAGTCAAAGCGAAAAATGAAAAATAGAATTCAGCAGTGTTATTGATTTGCAATACGACACTATCCCCGGGCTTAAGACCTAATTGCATAAACCCGGCAGATAGCTTATAGATACGATCCAAGAAGTCCTGGTAGCTGTAGGTGATTTCACCACAGCAAATGGCAGGCGCATCTGGGGAAGACATAGCAGTTTCATGAAGGTGATCAAATAAGGTTTTGTCTTGCCAATAGCCTAGTTCTTTATACCTTTTACTTATGTTTTCAGGCCAAGGTGTAAAATCATCGTTCATCATTATTTTATATCCCTTATACAGTGAGTAACTCATCTACTTGTATTCCAGCCGCACGCAAAATGGTTTTCATTTTAGCTCCGGTTTCGTCGAGTTCACTTTGAGGTGAGGATTCATGAACGATCCCTGCACCAGCATAAATCGACATAGATCGTAGACTTACTTCTGCACATCGAATGGTTACGACCCATTCGCCATTGCCTCTTGCATCACACCAGCCCACCATTCCGGTAAAGTAACCGCGATCGAAATTTTCAATTTCTTTTATGGCAGCATAGGCTGGTTGTCGTGGGAAACCACATACTGCCGGTGTTGGGTGAAGATCTGCTGCAATTTTTAAGGCGTTGATATTTGGATCATCTGCTTGCCCTTGTAACACAGTAGACAAATGCAGCATGGTTTCTGTTTCAATTACAGAGGGAACCATTGGCGTATATAGGTTATGGCAATAATTGCTGAGAACCTTTTCGACTTCCTCAACTACTAAGTTATGTTCGTTTAGATCTTTTTGAGTATCAAGTAAAGAAGAATACGCATTTTGGTTTTCAACACCACAAGACGATTTAGCTCGAGATCCAGCTAGCGGATTAGATAATACGTGGCTGCCTTTTTTGGAAAGGAGCAGCTCTGGGCTCGCTCCCATAAGCTTAGAACGCTCCGAGATTTGAGAGCAAAAAGTATAACCATTTGTGTTTATTGATAATAAGTTACGTAATAGCGAACATTGGTTGATGTTTTCATCGGTCGTAATTTTTACCGATCGAGAAAGTACGACTTTTGATAGTTCAGTGGTATCAAAAAGGTCCAGCAAATGAGATACGCCATTTTTATAATCTTCCCCAGTTGGTGGCGAGATTACCTTGGCTTTCTGAGACGTACAATCACTGCTACCTTGACTACGTGTACTGCTGGAAACATAAAGCGTTTCAGGAATACAAAATTGAGTGGGCGTTCTTTCGTCAAATGGAACGGTCGCAAATAGTACAGGGTTATCGCTATCCTTTGTTTTAGCCTTTTTTAATAGCTCTTCAGCTTTGCTTGCTAGTTGTGAGAAAGGTATGGAATGACTACATTGTGTTTTGATGCCAACACCAAGCATTGAATTATAGGGGGATGAAAAAAAGAACGGTGATTTTAACAGTTCTTTGTTAAACATCTCGTTGGCCATTTTGGAAAAACCGACAACCTCTCGTTTCATAAACTGTCCTTATTAATATGTTAATTTACTCGAGCTCATAAACTAAAGTTTCTATTTATCGCTGATAAGAAATAGACGAGTAAGTAATACAAAATATTTTTCTATGTGACGCTTAGACCAATAGGTTTGATAAAACAGGTTGGACTTCTTCGCCATAACATTTTCTGAATTAGTAATGGAGTGAATTATAATTGATAGTGATAATCAATATCAATTGATAATCGATATCATTTAGTGATCATGATCTGGTTAAGCCTATGTTTTTAATGATATTTCTGTAGTTTAGGTGTTGTCGGGCTTGGAGGGTTAAGCGATGTTTAATCGCATTAAGAGTTATAGGATTATTAACCATTTGATTAGTAACTGTTTACTTTCGCAAATGGTTAATAGGACTTAAACGTACTCGGTTGGAGTTAGTTGAGAGCTCACTTTTTTTAACATTGCAACATTCAAGTGGTCGAGAAATATTAAAGTATCTTCCCAACTTAAGCATTCATCAGTAATTGATTGGCCGTAATTGAGAGCTCCGTTACCGAGTTTTTGATTGCCGCCAACTAGATAGCTTTCACACATGACACCTGCGATGTTGATTTCACCGGAAGAGATCTGGCGAGCAATATCTTCAACAACGATTAACTGGTTTTTTGCGAGTTTTCCGCTATTCCCATGACTGCAGTCGACAACTATTTTGGGTGAGAGTTTACTTCGTTTAAGTTGGAGCGAGGTTTGTTTTATATGTTGGGACGAATAATTTGGAGTTGCCCCACCACGTAAGATTACGTGGCAGTGATTGTTGCCTTGAGTTTGTATTGCAACAGTTTGGTTGTCGGTTGTTTGTGTTAGCATCGTATGACAATCTTGTGCTGCGTGTATAGCATCAATGGATATGTCAATATTACCGTCAGTACCGTTTTTAAAGCCCATAGGGCAATGTAACCCAGAAGCCAACTGTCGATGAGGTTGTGATTCAGTAGTGCGAGCACCGATGGCTCCCCAACATACTAGGTCTGCAATATATAAGGCGATATTAGTATCGAGAAACTCATTGGCTGTGGGAACACCAAGTTCTAGAATCGATTGCATTAGTTTCCGACTGTGAGTAATCCCCTTGAGTAAATCGAATTTACCATTGAGATCTGGGTCAACAATAAATCCTTTCCATCCTCTTCGTGTTCGTGGTTTTTCAAAATAAGTTCGCATGACTAATTTCAAAGTGCCATTGTAGTGCTTTTGTGCATTTGCTAATCGAGTCGCGTATTCGATAACTGCATTAGGTTCATGTACTGAACATGGTCCGATAATGACTAATAATCTTGAGTCGTCGCCTGAGAGGATATTGGCTATTTCTTGTCTTTGGTTGAAAATGAATTCTTTAGTTTCTGTGCTAATGATAGTTTCATCTAAGATATTTTCTAGGTTCGGTAAAGACATCGCTGACTTGATTTTTATGATGTTTTTTAACGTATTCATGGATACTATCCGTAAAGTTGAGTTCACTTATTAAAGGTAATGGTTTCTTAAGATGATGCTGACTATAAGGTTAAAGCCAGCATGTGGATTCGAAAGATAAACACCATAAGTAGTAGTTTTAGCATTATTTTTTTTAAAAAGATCTCGAACTTATTGCTCTACTTAATCGCGGAGCCGCCGATTTTTCGTAATCTTGTATACTGTTGGTCCTAAGACGAAGAACATTGACTCTTTGTTTATCAATCGTGAGTTCTAGCGTTGGATGCCAAACTTTCTTGTCTCTGTGTGTTACCACAATAACAGTTGAACCTAATGCTTGAGTTTGTTGTGCTATTTTCTGTTCGGTTACTTCATCAAGTGCAGAGGTGGCTTCATCTAAAATTAGGATAGGTGCTTTTTTTATTAGAGCTCGAGCAATTGCGACTCTTTGTCTTTCCCCTCCAGAAAGCCTTGATCCTTTCTGGCCTACACTTTGGTTTATTCCATCGCCTGATAAGTCAATAAGTTCACTCAGTTGCGCTTGCCTAGCAAAGAGTTCTACTTCAGCATTACTTGCCTCTGGGTTACCTAAACGAATATTTTCGGCCAATGTTCCAGTAAATATTATTGGATCCTGAGCGACATAGGCGATGTGCTGGATTAATATGTCGTATGGAATATTCTGGAGGTTTATGCCACCAAGCGAAATATGACCTTGGTTAGGGTCATCAAACCTTAAGAATAATCCTAATAACGTGCTCTTTCCGCTACCACTTACGCCATTGATTACAACTTTTTCACCTTGTACTATTTCTACATTGGCGTCCTTGAAAAGATCCAAATAGCCAACATGATTTAGTTCGAAATTGTAGTTATTAGGACTAATAGCATTTTCCGGTTTGGGTTCAGGTAGAGTTGGTACATTGGTTAGCTGGTTGTAATCTCTTATTGAGGACTTTACGTCGTTGATGGCGAAACCAGCTAAGGCTAATTCTCCTAGTGGTGCAGCCGCTCTGGTAATTAATATCAGCAGCCCCAAAATCAATAGTGGTTGGGTAACCCCTTCTACAACTAGGTAGATAGTGACGCAGGCCAAAGGCAAGACCGTTGCAAGTGCAGAGGTTAAAGTGGCCATGGATGCAGTTAGGTTGATTCTCGAATGTACTTTTTCTTGTGTACACCAACTTTGGTCAATCCTTTCTATCGCTCGTTCAGGTCCTGCCGTTGAGCGAAGCAAATCAAGGTGATCTATGAGCTCGAGCGTTGATTTTGTGGCTTGAACATCAGCGTTGTGTCTTTCGCTGTCAGAGTTACTGAGGTGATTCTGTGCTTTGTATTGCAGCAGCAATGCGCCTATCAATGAGACTGCACTGATTAGTGCAACATCTGCCCCCCCAACGATTCCGATGCCAGCGATCAAGAATAAGGGTACTAATGGCGTGTGCAAAAATGTTTGTAATTGGTGAGCTGGGATTGACATAAAGCCAGGAATGCCTCGTTCGGCAAGTTGAGTTAGTTGCGTTCGATGCTGATCGTTAAACCAAGAAAGTTTTGCTTTACTAAGAGATTGACCGACTGCCGAGTACAAATCTCCGGCTAATTGCGCACCAGATATAAACCCCGCTCGTGTTACTAGAACCGTCACCAAAATAGCGACAATTGCTGCTGATATGACACCTAGTGGCGGGGCTTGTTTTACCAATGATAGTGCAAGAACTGTGTAGGTTAAGGCTTCGAGTGCCGCAACCAACGCCCATCCAGCTCCCACCCTGTATAAACGATATTTTGCGCTCGCGGGAATGTTTGATTTGGAAGATGGGGTATTTTGATAAGTCATACTTCTTCATCCTGTAATTGAGCATTTTTTTGTAGTGTCAATATAAAGTCGGCTCGTTGGGCTAGCTCTGCATCATGGGTTACCATGATTATGGTTTTATTTTCTTTTTGCGCGAATTCAGTTAGGTTTTTCATGATGGATAAGGCTGTTTTTTTATCAAGTGCACTCGTTGGTTCATCTAACAAGAAAATGCTGGCTTGATTGAGAAATATACTAGCTAGAGCGACGCGTTGCTGCTGGCCACCAGAAAGAAGGCTGGCATCATAATCGAGGTTAATATCTACTTCGGCTAGAGCTAAGGCGTCAAAGAATTCGCTATCGCAGGCATTTGGTGCCGTTAGTTGTAAGTTCTGTCTAACTGTCGTTTTAAGTACCCCTATATCTTGAGGAACATAACGTATCGCCATGTGACGTGACATTTCGGTAAGTGTGGACAGTTTATAACTGCCAAGCATGGTGGTTCCTGAATAAGGTACTTCTTGACCGGCTAAAATACGCAGCAACGTACTTTTTCCAATGCCGCTTGGTCCCATAATGGCAGTGCATGAACCTGTTGGAAAGCAGTGGGTGAAGCTATCGATAATGGTTGTTGTGTCATTAATTACCGAGATTTTTGAAGCCTGTAAAGGAAGTGTTTTTGAACCTACATTGACGTTTCCACAACCTATAGGTGTTTGTTTCAAAAGCTTACCAATGTTCTTAGCTGCATTCTTACCTGCAGTGACATAGTCTAATCCGTGACCAAGCTTTAATACTGGTGAAACGACAGCCAGGCCGAAAAAAAACACAGAAGCCATTGCTGATGGACTTAGTCGGTAAGAAATTGAATAAGCTATAGCAAAAGTAGAAACTGCTTGAAGTAAAGCTATAGCGATGGAAGCTGGAAGTGCCACACTCCCTACCCATTTTATAATGCCATTAGTGAAGCGTTGAGTTGCCCCGTGATAACTCGCGAGCGCACCTGATTGAGTTCCATAAACCCGGTTAACTCTAATTCCTCTGGTGTAGTCATTTACTGCGGTGACTATTTCTCCCATTATGTTCATACGTTCTGCACCATATTTAGCTGCGAATCTAGGCAGAAAGACTAGGTAGTATAATGATGCAATAAGGCCAGGGAGTAAGGTTAAGAGCGCTATAGGACCAGCCATATTTAGCATAATGGTAATGGACATTACCGGAACGATGGCGAAAGTTACAAACTCTGAAGGCAGATGAGCAACCATATGATGTAAAGTATTGATGTCTTCTGAAACCAAGCGGCGAAGTTGATTATCACCATACCGAGAGAGAGTCTTGCTTGGAAGGCGCGTTAAGTGTTGTGCCACCTGACGACGTAATCTTGCTGAAAATAGAGATTCAGCATTGTGTACTAACCAAGAGGACAAAGATGAGAGCAATGCGCTAAAGATCCAAAGCCCGATGGCTCCGTAAACCCATTGGTTAGATAGATCATCGATTAATTGTATTAAACATAGCAATGCACCAATTTTTGCCACTGCAGAAAAAATTTCACTTAGAGTCCCTAAAGTAAGTTTTGCTAATGAAGGTCTTAAGGCTGGCATTAAGGCTGGTGTAACGTAATGTTGGCTGATCTTATTTATCATTTTCTCACCCTAGTTAACCCACAAAGTTGAGATAGAGTGAGTTTTGGTGAGCTTATTGAGCTCTCTCGATATTTCATATAAAGCCTATTGAAATGAGGTTGATAGAATATTGTTGTTAGTTTTGACCGCTGACGTTGAGGATGTTGTAGTTAGGGAGCAAGTCGTAAATGACGTCTTCGATGAGTGGATCTAACTTATCCGGACCATCGAGGTGTGGCATGGTGATAATGTGTGCCACACTGCCCGAATTGGCTAAAGAGTGTTTTCGCCAAACAGGCTCAGAAGGGCAAGGAAATACAACAGTATTGGAGTTTTTATTACGCCAAGCATTAATTCCTACCTCTTGGAATCGTTGAACAGTATATTCAGCCATGTTCAAGCACTGATTTACTTTACCTTGCCAATCTACGAATGAATGACTTTTGATTGCTGTCCACATGAATAGGGCACTATGACCATTTCTTGAGCCACTGATAGTTTGATCCCGTGAAGAGATATAGTCGACTTCTACCGAAATCTGGTCAACCATATGTCGCTTGGCAAGAACAATACCGCACGGCATGGGGGAACCAATCATTTTGTGCCCAGAGACGCTGATTGAGTCGATACCATCTTCAAATGAATAAGGGTGTGGCTGCTCTACAAATGGCATGATCATTCCGCTGAGAGCTGCATCAGCATGAATATAATAATCATTTCTCTCTAACCCTATTGACGCGATATCTTGTTGAATTCGCTGTATATTATCAGTTGCACCCCGCATCGTAGTGCCAATATTAGCGAATATAATAGGGTTCTTTTGTTTGTCTTTTTGGATTTGATCTACTAGATTTTGATAATCAATTTCTCCACTCGGAAGCGAACGTATTTTCCTTGCAGGTATATTCAGTAATCGAACTATCTTATCTACCGAGTAATGTGTCTCTTCAGAGTAATAAATGTAAGCTGTCGGAAAAATTTCACGAGCTAAGTAACACGAGAACATGTTTCCTTCAGTACCGCCATTTGATATATACCCCCAACTGTCGTTGTACGGTATTTTAAATAATTGGGAGAAAAAACGCATAACTTCTTTCTCAAATTCGAAGGAGTTTAGTTTGTAATTACTCTCTTCTCGCCAGTCACCACAATTATTGATGGAGAATTTCATAAACTTTTCTAGTATAGAGTAATCAAAAGCTGCTGATTCAGGGTAACCAACATTAAAATATTGGTTTTCCTCACAGTAAAGCCAGAATTTATTAAGCTTACAGAGATCCTCATTAGATAGCTTCATTACGTTGCCTATTAATCGTTGTCGAAATGGACTAAAGAGCATGTGATTATCACGCGCTCTGAACTTATTTATAATTATCATATTTTTTTGGTCATTTTTAATAAAGCCAACTATTTAGGGAATGTTTCAGTCACCCCCTGCTTTTGCATTTGTCAAGCTTCTGATATGCATACTGCTGACTATGTCACTATGTGGTGGTGTTTCTTATTTTTTCTGACCTGAATAGAGCGTGTTAAGTGACGTATTTCTCTTATCTAGTTAATAATAATAAGGTTTTTATTGTAAATGATTATCGTTTGCAAAATAATGGCGCCTAACAAATGAATTGTCAACAAAGTGAAAGCTGATGAGTGAATTAACACCAATGCAGGCTGCATGTTGGTTTGGAAGAAAAGATAATGGGCAACTAGGCAATGTTGCATCTCACCTTTACACCGAATTCGATGGCGAAAATATTAATATTGATAAACTCAACTCAGCATTAGGGAGTTTATATAAACGACATGAAATGCTGCGGCTGAAAGTAAACCATTTAGGCGAAAGTTCTATTATTGATGTTCCTAATCACGCTCTTTTAGAAATAGAAGATTTCACTCATCTATCGCCCGAGAATATACATAAAGCATTGATTGAAAAAAGACAAAGCTGGGCTCATCAAATGCTTGACCTGACGCAAGGGCAAGTTGCAAGATTCTCCGTTAGTTTATTACCTGATAATGCATTCCGCTTACATATTGATAGCGATATGATTGCTATTGACCCAGATAGTTGCCGAGTTTTAATTGAGGATTTAGCGATGCTTTACGAAAGTGGAGCTTCCGAGGTTAAGAACAATCCGACGTTTTTTTCTTGGCATGGCATGGCAAAAAATGACCCTATTCTCAAGTCTCAGAGGAAATCCGATAGGGCGTGGTGGAAATCGAATTTGAATAATATAGCTCCTTCTCCTTCATTGCCTTTTTTAGAGCCCAATACTAATAAAGCTGAAAGCCACCATTATTCGGCCTGGTTAGATGCTGAACAGCGAACTGATCTCATCACTCTTGCTCGTAAAAACAACCTTACGCCAGCTAATTTGATGCTCGGCTTGTTTGCCAGGACATTAGGTAAAGCAACCGGAGATGAAACATTTAGAATTAACGTCCCAACATTTTGGCGACCGCCAATCATTGAAGGGACTGAAAGCTTAGTCGGGGATTTCGTCAATTTTGTTGTTCTTAGTGTGGACATGAAAGAGTCTAAGACTCTCCTTGAGTTTTGTCATACGGTCGCAGATAAAATGGGACTTTTACTTGGCCACAGTCGATATGATGGTGTGAGTATGATGAGAGACCTTTCTTTACATCATGGCTGCACTCAGTTAGCGCCGGTCGTCTTTACTTCTGCGATTGATTTACCTAGTGGGAATCTATTTTCTCGTCGTGTCCATAAACATTTTGGCAAAATGAACTGGACGATTTCTCAAGGCTCACATGTAGCGCTTGATTCACAAGTTGTGAGTATTGATGGCGGAATCATGATCAATTGGGATGTTCGTCAAGAAGCTTTACCTAAAGAATGGACGTCGGCAATGTTTGAGAATTTTGTCGCTTTAACTAAAATCGTTATTTCGACTCCTGACTTACTAGTAGCACCATTAGATAACTTGCAGCCTAAATTAGTTTGCCTCTCTCATTTTGAGTCTGAATTGACTCCAATGCAGCGAGCTTACTTACTAGGCAGAACGACCCAAATGCCTCTTGGTGGCGTTGCAATGCAAGAAACTTTGGAACATCGAGGGACTCTTTCTGCTTCTTCAATTCGTCATCGGTTATCTACCATGGTGGTTAAGTACCCTTGTTTGAGAACATTTATTGATAGTAAATCGCTTAAGTTACAGGTAAGTCAATGTCCTCAAGTTAATTTGGCACATGTGGACTTAAGGCACATAGAAAAAGATAAGGCAGAGGAAGAGTTAGCTCGTTTCAGATATACATATAATCATAATATGTTTGATCTAGATCAGCCGTTATGGAATGTCACTACCTTCTCTCTTTCTGAAACAGATACTTATGTATTTTCTCGCTTTGATGCATTAATTCTTGATGCTCGCTCCATTGCTTCTTTATTAGTGGAGCTATTTGATGAGCAGGCACCATATATACCCTCTTTTGACTTTGAGCCGGACCATGAACACGTGCAAAGTGCACGGGCTAAGGATGAAAAGTACTGGCTGAATAAACTGGCTACTGTTGAAAAGTCGATGTGTTTCCCTTGGCATAAACCTCTCAAATCAATTTCGCACTCTCGATATCAAAGGCAGAGTCTGAAAATCGAAAAAGAAACTGTAAAAAAATTGGTTCGTGTTGCTGGGAAGGAGGGGTTATACAAAAATACTCTGATGATGTCGGTTGCAATGGAGGCGTTGTCTTCTCATGTCTGTAATGGTCAGCTTTGTGTTGCAGTACCCGTACTACCAATGACGAGTGCTAATTATGCAAGTCAGTCGAGTTTTATTGTTACACAGTGGAATGCTCATCAGTATGACTTTCTTCAGCGAGCAAAAACTTTACAGGTAGATACTTTAGAAGGTCTTGAGCATTTGGCTTTTTCGGGGGTCGATTTAGCTCGAGTTCTATTTGAACGGTGTGGGCCGGCACCAGCTCTTCCAATCGTCATTACTAATGGCTTGTCATGGCCAGTTTTAAGTGACGATGCGTCAATGACCCTTCAACGAGGTTTGACGCAAACCCCACAAGTTGCAATGGATATACGTTTTGTTGCAATTACGGGAGGCTCAATCATGTTCAGTGTTGATTATGCCAGTGAAGCAGTTGCAGATGATTTAGTGAAGGCAATATTGGATCGTATTGACATGATTTTAGATCACATGGTTGAGACTTCTCAATATGTGGTTCAGTCGCATAAGCTATTACCTATTGGTCGGTCTCGAGTTATCGAGTTGGTAGATCGAGATCCAAACGAAAGTTGGGACATTGATTTAACTAAGCGAAAGATCTTTGATATTTACTGCCAAGTTATTGGTAAAGAAAAAAATAATTCTGACAGCGACAGCCTACCTTTTTCTCAATTGGGACTAAGGCCTAGTCACCTTAAACAAATCAGTATAGACCTCAATAAGGAGTTGCAAGTGGATTTGCCAGTAATGCAACTTATTCGTTGCCGAAATGCTGACGATGTAAAAGATCTCGCTTTACAGCAGGTTGTTGATTTTTAGATATAAGCTGGTTTGTAAATTTGACACGAACTTTCCAAAAGAAGGTGACTTGTTAGGGTAAATCAATCCCTGAGGTTTAGGTCACCTGATGACTATAATATTTTAATCTCATAGCAAGGATAAATAGTGAATACAATAATAAAAGATATCATCGGTGTTGGTATAGGGCCGTTTAATTTAGGGTTGGCAGCTCTAACTTCTCATCACCCTGAACTTGATGTTGAGTTCATCGAACGTAGACAAGAGTTCAATTGGCATAGCGGGATGCTGCTTCCGGGCGCAACATTGCAAGTTCCATTTTTAGCTGACCTTGTCACTATGGCAGACCCAACTCACCCTTTAAGTTATTTAAATTACCTCAAACAACACGACAGATTATACCAATTTTATTATTACGAAACTTTTCTAGTGCCAAGAAGCGAATACAATCATTACTGCCAGTGGGCTGCAGGTAAATTAGAAAATTGTGCTTATGGTGAAACTGTTGTAGATGTAAAGTACTTAAAGGATATTGAATGCTTTACTATTCAGAGTCAGTTAAACGAAGGGGAAGTTAAGACGCGATATAGCCGAGACTTGTCTATTGGTGTCGGTACCATCCCTTGGTTACCTCAATGGGCAAAAAGTACGAATCACTCTTTGGTTCAACATTCCGCTAGGTTTGGTCACATGCGAGAGCAGCTGGCCAAGTGTAATAGTGTTACCGTAGTTGGCTCCGGTCAAAGTGCCGCTGAGTGTGTACTCAACTTATACCGTGATTTATCTCTTGAACAAATAGAAGCCGGGGCAAGGGTCAACTGGGTAACTCGTTCTGCTGGTTTCCATCCAATGGAGGCTTCTAAGTTAGGACAAGAATGCTTTACTCCTGCATATATGCATTATTTCCATACTCTTTCGCGTGAAAAACGTCGCAGTATCGTAGAAGGTCAAGGACAGCTTTACAAAGGGATTAGTGGGTACACTATCGCTGAGATTTTTGATTTGCTATACGAACGTTCTATTGGTGGGCGTTCACCAGGGCTTAGCTTATATTCAAATAGTCAAGTCAACGAGGTGGTTATATCTGTTAATAACCAGGAGATGGAAGTCCAATGTTACCAATCGCAACAAGAGCAAACTTTTCACCTCCGTACTAATGCAGTGATTTGTGCCACAGGATATGCTCACCAATGGCCTAAGTGGTTGAATGATCTAAAAGGTTCAGTCTTGGCTACAGATGAACATGGAGACTTGATTGTTGAAAAAGATTTTATAGCTCAACGCTGTGACCAAGGTGTTGGGCGTGTCTTTGTACAAAATCCGGAGATTTTCCAACATGGGGTTGGTGGTCCAGATCTTGGGATGGGTGCTTACAGAAACGCTTCTATTATTAACCAAGTATTAGGTAAGCAAATTTATCGATTGCCAGAAAGTTCAGCATTCCAGAGTTATGGAATTCCGGAAACCAAGTAATAGTGTTGATCGAAAAGCCCAGGGTATGCATTGCTTAAATGCATACCCTTGTCGTTTGAAGTTGTTTGTCTAAAAATCTATCAACCGAACCTTAGTATTAGGCAGTCGTTTCGGTTGATAAAGCCCGGATGCATTCAAGCATCATTTGAGGTTGCTCTGTTATATAGAAATGCCCGCCCTCGACCACTAAATGATCAACGACTTTATTACACCAAAGTTTCCACTCTTCTATTTCTGAAAAGTTAGCTTCTCTATCTTGATCACCTGAAATCAATAGAGTTGGGATAGGAAGGCCTTCCTTATCATTTGGAAGTGATGTGAAAATATACTGTTCTGTAGCCGTAAAGTCCGCCCTCAAAGCTGGCAGAAATATCGGCCACCACTCTGGACTTTTAGCTAAACTTGGATCACACCCTCCAATCTCGACTAGATTATGAATAAAGGTTTTATCATCGCATTCACCTAGTAACCTTCGCCCTTTGATATGAGGAGCTTGACAACCAGAGATGATCAGCCCTTTCAGAAATAGCCCCTGATTTACTAGTTTTTTACTTGCTTCATACGCCACTTGCGCGCCCATACTATGACCGACAATGATCGTATCTTCTATTCGTTGATTACAGGTTTTTAAAGCTTGGATCATTTCTTCTGCTAATGTGCCGATGTTTATGACTGTTGGGTCGTCTATACGAAATTCTCTACCAGGATAAAGCATTACCGAAATCACTTCATTTTCAAGGGATAATGTACGCCAGTGTCTAAATGCACCACTACCACCTCCTGCAAAAGGGCATAAAACATAATGAGTTGCATCATGCAGCCTCGAAGAGGCTGCAAGTTTGATTAAAGGGCTCATAACTCAGCCTCTTCCTGAGGTGCTAATCGACAACGGTCCATGATAATAGCGAAAGCTTCAATCGTAGAATAACGGTACAACATTGATAGCTTGATTAGATAGCCAGCTTTATGACAACGTTTGACTACCTCTATTGCGTTGTATGCATCTCCTCCCGACAAAAAGAAATCACTCGATTTATAGAGTTCTGTAGGGCCAAGAACGTCATTCCAAATTTTGGCTACTCTATCTTCACTCGCAGTAATAATAGGTTTATTTATGCTTTGAGATGTTTTCTTTTCTCGGTTAGTCATTCGAGTTAGAGCTTTATGATCGACTTTACCATTAGCGGTTAGGGGGAAGGTTTCAAGGAAAATTATGCGTTTGGGAACCATGTAGTTAGGCAGTTGTTTGTTCAACAAAAGTTGAACTTCTTCTGCATCCAACGGCGCTGTAACTATTGGTGCTTGCTCCGAATCCATAACGATGAATGCTGCTAGAGTTTTGTCTTTATTGCCCACTGCGATAGCAACCGCACGCTGCACCCCCGGTATATTATTGAGTGCAACTTCGATTTCTCCCAACTCAATTCTGTAACCTCCTACTTTGACCTGCTTGTCTCTTCGCCCCAAGAACTCAAGAGTACCATCTGGCCAATAACAGCCCATGTCACCAGTACGATACCAAGCATGGCCATCAATATGTAAAAACTGAGCTTGCGTTTTCAATTCATCGTTAAAATACCCCAGTGCGATACCGTCACCACCAATCCAAAGTTCGCCAGCTACCCAATCTGGGCAATCTCGCCCCAAGTCATCGACAACTCGATATTGTTGTCTAGGTAGAGGATAGCCATAAGGGATAGAGCGCCACTCCATCGGAACTTTCTCTACGTCAAAGACGTTTGACCATATCGATGCTTCGGTGGCTCCTCCCATCGCAATAAATTGGCCATCTACACGATAATTACGATAACGCTGCGGTAAATCTAATCCAATCCAGTCTCCCGAAAGCATGGTTAAACGGAGTTTTGAGGGAGCGATAGAGTTAAAGCAAGTAGCGTAAGTTAATAACATATCAAATAATGCTGGGACGCTATTCCACATGGTGACATTATGCTCCTCAATTGCTTGACACCAAGCAATCGGGTCACGTCTTTCAAGCTCACTGACTAATACGATAGTGCCGCCGGCAGAAAGTAGGCCAAAGATGTCGTATACCGAAAGGTCAAAATGTAGTGCTGAAAGAGCCAATACTCGATCATTTTTCCCAATTTGATAACGTCGATTGATCGCGATACATGTATTAAGAGCGCCTTGGTGAGAAATCACCACTCCCTTAGGGGTTCCTGTTGAGCCTGATGTGTAGATAATATAGGCTGGTTGACTTGGCGCGACATCTTGAGGGCTACGCATTGGCTCACTCTTTATCGCTGTTTGCCAGTCAAGGAAAAAGAAAAGATCATTTGAAGGGGAATTTTTACTATCTGATTCGTTAATAAGAATAACGTTAATTCCAGCACCTTGATAAATACTTTCCCGCCTTTCTTGTGGTTGATCTAGAGAGACAGGAACATAAATAGCCCCAGCATATAATATTCCCAATACTGCCACTATTTGACCAATGCCTTTATTCATAGTGACAGCAACGCGGTCTCCTGATTTTACTCCAGCTTCGGTTAGTGCACCCGCACAACTCTTGGCGTAGCTTGCTAAAGTTATATAATCTAATGACTCTTGACCATGGATAATCGCAAGAGCATTAGGGGTGGACTCTACGTTTTTAAAAAAACGCTGATGGAGGAGTTCTTTAGTTAGTTCTAGGTCTCCCTGTTGATTTATTTTATTGCGTATGGACTCCTGATGTTTTGGCAGCAAAGTTGGTAAAGGCTGTGCCCAGTTGACATCTTTTTGGCTGAGTAAGTCTAATAAATCGGTGTAACTATGTAACATATCTTTGATCATGTCTTTTGGGAAGATTGCGTCTTGGCTGTCCCATTGTAAGACAAGTTGTTCTTGCTCGATTACAGCATGTAAAGAAAGCCAAGTATTGGCTGATTGACGACATCCCCATACAGCTTTTTTGCTATGGTTTGTGTTTAAAAGCTCGCTAGAAAAAGTGATATTAGCAGGATAACGGTGAGAATCCGAAATATTAGATAATTTATTAACACACTGAAAAACAGGTACTTTAACGTCATAATGATAAGCTTCTTCGAACTTTTTTTGGTTGTTTTTAACAAGAGAAAGAAAGCTCTGCTCAAAGCCGGACATACCCACTAATAAAGGTTCGGTAAACTGGCCTATGGTGCCCGTGTAGTCATCGATTTTGGTGATATCAAATCTCATCATGAGGTATTTTTGATGCCCCCAGAGTGATAAAACGGTCGAAAATATACTGGCAAGAGTTATCTCCGGTGTGACATTATGTTTTTTGCTAACAGTAACCAACTGCTGCCACTTCCTTTGTGACAGCGTCACACACCTGCGAGTGATATCGGTTTCATCCAGTTTTTCGGGTTCACAAATTGTGGGAAGGTTTGCTGAACTAGGTAGTGTTAGAATATATTCATTCCATCTTGCGGACTCAAGATCAACACTAAGCAACTCATTATTAACTTTGTGATTGTATGCGGAGATAGTCTGTTCTTGATTTAAAAAAGAAAGGGGACTTCCCGATAATAACTGAGTAAGCTGCTCAAAAAAAAGCGTAACACTTGGATTATCTACAACAACTGAGTTGAAGCGTACATGAAGCCTGATTATGTTTTTTGGCAATATACTAAACATGATAGAGATTATCGCTTGTGAGCGGCTTTTCGTTACTGCAGAACGCGTATCGGCCAACTGTTTATCAATATCTTGTTTTAAGGCATTACTTAAGTCATTAACTGCAAAGGTTTCAATGTGAGTTTTGCTCGGAAAATGGAGGTAGAAGTCGTCACTGAGCTTAGCTCCGAATATTGGGTGATGCTTAATTATTGTTGTGAGGCAGCGTTCTAATGTATCCCTCGAAATGTTTTCGTAATCAAATTCCTGATACGTAAAATTGGTAATCGATTTCTTTTCAGTACGCTGTCTTTGGGTTGATAACTGCCAATTTTGATTGGAGGTTAAAGGTAATTTTGTCTCAGGGAAAGCGAAGGGATGTTCATTTTGATTCATTCTAAATTCTCATAAAAAGCCAAATGGGGGGAAGGGGAAGACGATGCCCTTAACCAGAAAGGTCAAGGGCAAAATTGACCGAGATTAAAAATCCGCTGTAGCAGATAGCATCACCGTACGAGGGGCACCCAACGCAAGGCTAGCGTAATGGGTGGTAGTCCAATATGCTTCATCGGTTACGTTGTTGACCGCAAGACGCCAAATGACACTTTGATTGGCGATGGTAGA
Source organism: Vibrio echinoideorum (assembly GCF_024347455.1). Classification (NCBI taxonomy): domain Bacteria; kingdom Pseudomonadati; phylum Pseudomonadota; class Gammaproteobacteria; order Vibrionales; family Vibrionaceae; genus Vibrio; species Vibrio echinoideorum. Next base: position 18,771 of record NZ_AP025486.1, on the reverse strand, counting down.
GTTATAGCGAGCACCTAAATCAAAAATAGTCTGTGCAGACAGTGATTGAGTGTTTTGTGCATCAATATATTGCTCTGACATGTAATTTGCTTGACCAATAAGAGTAAGTTGACGCATCACTGGTAGGTTCCATTCCAATGCTAACTTAGCTTGAAGATCGGGTAGCTTAGTCGCTTGCTTTCCTTCAGTCGTGACATCTGTTGCTTTAGTGATCTCTGCGTCGGTATAAGCGATACCACCAGTCAGCGTGTAGTCCTCTAACACCGTACCGTAGAACCCCCATTCAATACCTCGATTACGTTGCTCGCCACCAAAAGAGTAAATGTTAGTGTCTGGGTCTTGGTATCCGTTGGGCTTTTTGATCTCAAACAAGCTAAAAGTATGAGCAAAGTCGTTCATATCGAGCTTTAAGCCGGCTTCTGTTTGCTTGGTTTTTTGTGGTTCAAACGCTTCACCCACGTTAGCGGCCCCCGAGCCTGCCGTTTTTCCGTTTGTTAGGCCTTCGGTATAGTTACCGTAAAGAGAAACTGAGTCAGAAACTTTATACAACGCAGCAATAGCCGGTGTGTAGGTACTTTCCTTAAGCTTTGTGGTAGGAAAAGCATTTCCATTCCAAGTAACACCTGATTCATAATCAATACTCTGATGACGTAAACCTAATGTGAGTTGGTATTTGCCATTAGCTAAAGATAAGGTATCGGCTACACCAAAGCTGATCTGTGTGGAATCGACCGGTAATTCATAATAGTTGTCATATGTGGAATCTTCAGGCCCCCACACTGGGTTATATATATTAGGATTCCAGGACTCAGGATTATTGTTCCCTGTCGGAGAATCATTTTTATCTTCTCTAAAGTAGGTACTATTAAGCACCAAATAGTGCTCTATAGGCCCTGTGTCAAAACTGCTACGAATCCCTACCTCACCGGAAGTGCGTTTGCTTTCTAACTTAACGGAGCCAAGAGACACCTCAAGAGTTCCGCTGTCGTCGATGATTTTAACTCTTTGTGGTACATTAGAATCAAAGTCTGTACGACTGGCACCCACAGCACCGTAAGCTGTTACGGAATTACTCAAATCCAGTTCAGCACGAATCATCATGCCTTTATCTTCACTGTCATTGTATGCCCAACTAGGGCTGAGTAAGGTATCTGACGAAGGGGGGGACGGGACGTCAACGCCAGAAGCTATGCTCAAACCTCGATTGGCACCATCAACTCGCTCTGTACTAAAGTATAAATCAGCTTCAATCAACGCAATATCATTACGCCAATCAAGGCTCAGCGATGCGAGTTGCGCTTTACGACTTTGACCATCAACTGACGCATCCCCATCTCTGAAAACCCCATTAAAACGAACCCCAAATTGTTCGTTTTCACCAAAACGGCGACCAATATCAATATGACCGCCAAATTGAGAATCCGACATATAAGTGCCAGTAAAGGATGTGATTGGTGCTTCTTGAGCTCGTTTAGTCACCAAATTGATCGAACCGCCAACTGAACCGTTCGGTGGCATACCATTAAGCAAAGAAGCCGGGCCTTTCAGTACATCGATGCGTTGGTACATCTCTGGAGAGCTACGATAGTAAGGAGCGATTCCATATAAACCATTGAACATAACATCGCCAATATCCGAACTGAAACCTCGGATCTTAAAGCTTTCTTTGTTTAACCCGGTTTCCCCACTGGTAAAAACAGAAGGATCAGACGCGGATATTACATCGGATATATCTTGTGCATGTTGGTCTTGAATGTGTTTGTCTGTGTACCCAATGGCATTAAATGGGGTATCTAGGAAGTCTTTATCGCCGAGCATCCCTATGCTGCTCGCCTTTGAGATTTTACCTGCCGCATACGCCTCATTGGCTTGGCCGTAAACGGTGATAGATTCGTCGGCCTGCTCTTCAGCGTGAGTGATACTGATGGGCAATGCAGACGCGCTGATCTGAAACGCGACCAAAAGAGCGATACGACTTAGAGTTGGTTTACCACTAAATGATTGTTTTTTATGACAGGTCGCTACCTGATGAGTCATGGTTGATTCCTTTTTATCCTGTTTTAGGCTGGCTCACATCCGCACTGGAAAGCAGTGACGGTTTTTTGCTGGACTACGTTGGTCTAGCTTATTGTTTTGAAATCTAGCTCTGATAACCTTTTATAATGTCGTCAATCACGATTTTCAGTGATGTGATGCTGGCAGAAGTGATGTACCAGGCGTCAGCATCGACAAATATTACTTTGCCGTTTTTCCATGCTTTGGTTTGTCGAAGAAGAGGGTTTGCCAAATGTTCCGCATCAATAACCGGCTTGCCTTCCATGACCGCTGTGCGATCAATGATGTAAAGAATGTCAGGGTTGGCTTGATTAATAAATTCACTGGAAATAGGCTGGCCATGTAAACTGGCTGCAATTTCAGTACTCGCAGGTTTTACACCCAGTACATCGAAGACAAAGCCATATCGAGACTCGATACCAAATGAGCTAAAAGCGCCATTGTTATGCATCACAACTAAAGCTTTTTCTGAGCGTTCGGCCGTCAAGGCTTGAACCTCATCGACCTTGGCATCGATTTCAGCCACTTTCTTTTGAGCGAGTGTTTGTTTATTAAAGATTTCACCGAGATCAATAACGTGCTGTTTGATTATGTCGACGTGATGCCCATGACTGTTACGGAAATCAATATCAAAGTGTACCGTTGGTGCGAGCTTAGACAGTTCTTCATACTGATTGGCGTGCAGTGGGGTCATCAAAACTAGATCGGGTTTAAGAGCATAGATTTTTTCCATGTTGGGTTGAACGATTGCTCCAAGGTCCGAAATGTCAGGAGTGTTTTTATACTTTGCCAAAAAGTGGGGTACAAAATCTTTCACCATACCTGCAATAGGTACGTTTAACTGATCTAAGAAATCCACTTCATTCATATCGAGAGCTGCCACTCGCTGAGGTCGATTTGAAATCACGGTTTGACCTAGATTATGTTCAATCACGATGGGGGTTTCTAATGGTTGAATAACTTGAGATTGAGCCACTTTTGGTTCGCAACCCGTTAAGGTTACAAGAGAGCTACAGACGATCGCGACAGCAATATTTAGGGTGCTCTTAAACATGGGGATTTCCTTATGTTGCAGTAAGTTGCCAATAAACAGGCGATGAACAGACTTTATAGCTGGCTTCTTGCTCTCATCGTGATGATAAGGAAGTACCCGCCACAAAGGACGTTGACCAAAATAGAGACTGTTGTTTTATAATTAAAAAAGTGTTCAACCATCAATTGAGCAGTTAAAAACATCACAATAGCGATGGTGCAAGCAACCGGTAAGGTGTGTCTGTATTGCGGAGAACCCGTGATGGAATAAGCAATGTTGGCAATGAAAACCCCCATGAACGCAGTTGGTCCAATTAAGCTAGTAGAGATGGCCACAAGAATTGCGATGACAGAAAAGTATTTAGGAATATAGTGCGCATCGTTGAGCCCTAAAGACATTGCCTGATCTCGTCCTAACCCAATCACGTCTAGCTCACTCACCCATTTATTGGCAAAGAGGGCGAGAATACTCAACACCGTGCCAGCAAATAAAAGTGTGGACGGCTTCGCTCTTTCAAACGAGGTGTAACTTAACCCCTGGAAGATAGAGAACTCTCCAGGACTTATTCTAATCTGGATAAATTGAGCAACCGTTGTCAGCACCATGGTCAGCACAAACCCAATCAACAACACTTGATGCATATCATGTTGAAATCGCTTGAGCACCCAGAATTGAATAACGAATGAGTACAACAAAATGAGTACCGCTGATACTACAAAATTACCTACCACACCCAAAACTGCACTACCAGAGGTGCCAACAAATAATAAGAGCAGAGCTTGCCATACAAGATAAATGGACTCGTAACCCATAATAGATGGCGTCAATATGCGATTTCTGGCCAAGGCTTGAAAAATGACAGCAGAGATAGCCACACAACTTCCCCCGATTATGATCGCACTGAGTTTAATGAGCCTTCTTGGGATGATGTACTCAAGGTCAAACCCTGAATTAATGAAAATAAAAGCGATAGATAACAAGATCACGAGTACAACACTCACTCGTAAGTTTAAGTTGAGTGATGTCATGCTTTTGCTCCCTTAAGCAAAAAGGCAAGAAACATAACTCCACCTACGGCACTTGCGGTCAAACCTACTGGTACCTCAAACGGAAAAAGCACAACCCGACTAATGACATCGCAAAAAATCAGTAGCGAGGCACCGCCCAATGCAACAATAGGTAAAGTGTTTTTGAGGTGGTCGCCGTATTTTAGCGCCACTAAGTTAGGGATAACTAGGCCAACAAAATGAATGGCGCCCACCGTCACTACTGTGACTGCAACCGTGATTGAAACGAGTATCAACCCTAATGCGGCGGTCATGGCGTAGCTGATGCCCAAATTGGAGGCTATATCTTCCCCCATCCCCATCACTGTAAATCTATGAGCATAGAGGTAGGTCAACAAGGTTATAGGCAAGATCAAAAAAATGATTTCATAATGCTCTTGAACCACTTTGGAGAAGTCCCCCATCAACCAGCCAGACATACTTTGTAAAATATTGTTTTGATAGGCGTAAAATTCAGCAAGTGCACTGAGTACACTACCAAACATCAAGCCAATCACTGGAACCAACGCAGTATTGCTGAACTTAACCTTACGTATTATAGCGATGTAGACCAAGCCAGCGGCAAAGCAAAACAGGACAGCAAAGAACATACGTTCCAATTTGTCTGATGATGGCAGCATCACGATTGAAACCAAAATACCGAGTTTAGCCGCATCAAGGCTGCCTGTAGTTCCAGGTTCAACAAAACGATTTCTAACGATGTGTTGGAGAATAACGCCGCACATCGCCAAGCCGGACCCCGTAAGAATCAGAGCAACTAGCCTTGGTAGCCTGCTGGCTATAATAGGCAACCAAGCTTTCTCATTAAACGTCGGCAATAATGACCACTCGATCTGGTTCGCACCAAAAAAAAGAGATGTAGCGCACAAAGTAAAGAACGCCAGAATCATACGAAAAGTCATTTAGAATGCTCTCCAAAATAGTAGGAATATTGAGACACATCAAAATTCAGGGAAAAAGCAAATAGAATGAAGTACTCATAAAATAGAATTACCATAATGAAAATGTCGAATTCTAAAAAATGGTAACTATGTTTCTTTTTATTAAAAAATAAGGTCACAACTAAACTCTCAAAATTTTTAGAGCTACTACAGATGTAAATTAATTAGGGTCACAGCAGGGATTTAGCAGAGCCTCAACAGTTATAAATACATCGTTAAACTTAATAAAATTATTAACTTGACGGAAAACGCAAATCTAAATGATAATCAATGCTATCACTATTACTCTTGATGCGTAAGCAAATTAACGCATAATTTATAAAAATAAGATCGACAACATAGAAACCCTAAGATAAGAATCAGGACTAACATGAACAACGTCAAAAGTAAACCTAAAACCCTACTGTCAATTAGTGAACATGAAGAAGAGGTATGGATACAGCAGCTTCAAGATCCAAGAAGCATAGAATGGACAGTAGACGCTTATACTATTGATATAAATAGTAAAAATGAACAGCTTATACAAGCTGTAAAAAAGTTAGTTTTAAATGACATACAGTTAAATCTGCGCTATCGATTCTCAGATGAATTTGAGTTGGAGAAATGGCACTCAGTTGATAGTGAGGGGTTAACAAATGTTGCTCAGGTAGAAGATGAAAAACTATCAGACCGGGTAGCAGATATAAAACTACGCCTTTGGGAGCCAGATTTCCAACCGCCATTTGGGGTGGACATTTTACAAGAAGGGAAAGAAAAATACTTACTAATCTCAACACATCCTATATTAGACTTACACCTTAAAAACAAATCAATCATTAATAATATTGAGTCTAATTATGAATTTTTAAACACCCTTAATTTTGAGTCAAAGCTAAATCCAATATACTTAGATATAAGTAAAATTGATAACAATAACAATAACAACATCGAGCAAATAATACTGTCTGAATTCAGAGCCAGCCTTGATGACCCCGAGGTTGAGTTAGGTGATGATTTTTTTGAAATGGGTGGTCACTCGTTATTAGCAACAAGAATCATTGGTAACTTAATGAATAACCATGATATTGAAATCAGCTTTAATGACTTTTTCAAATCACCAAGCGCACAAGCACTCGCTCGCTGCGTATCGCTAACCGATAAGTCGTCACGCAATAAGCCAGTAGATATGGCTCTCCCACACGGTTCAACCTCTATAGGTAGTAAGCTACCATTGTCATTTGCACAAAGCTTTTTATGGAACGCCCACCTCGCAACTGGCCAGTGTGCTATTTTTAATTTGCCATTTGCAATGCGCTTTGATGCTGAAGTTGACGAGGAAGTATTTAAACTCGCTTTTTCAGACCTGTTGATTCGTCATACAGGATTAAGAACTTTATTTAACGAGGGTACTGATGGTTCCATACAACAGGTTATTGACGAGAAAGACTTAATTCAGTACTCATGGTTTTGGAGCAGCGCAGAATCCGGCACCTCGAGTCTAGAATCAGAAGCATCTTATGTATTTGATTTATCGAAAGAGTTACCACTTCGCATTCGATTTTTTAAAGATAGAAAAACTAATCAGCAAGTTTTATCTTTCCTAATCCATCATATGATTATTGATGAATGGTCATTAAATAATTTGATGTCCGAACTTTCTGATGCATATTTAGCTCGCAGTCAAAATCAAGAGCCTGAGTGGGATAAATCAGCCTATAGTATTCATGATTATGCACTCGCCCAAAAAAATCGAGGTCCAATTGCAGAGGACATCAATTACTGGGTGAACCACTTACGAGGCTCAACTTCAGGCCTTAACTTAACCTGCACAGAACCAGATCAAAATGGGCCAGAAGTAAACCCGATTGAAGCAAATTGGATAGAAATTGACTTAGGTCCAAGCGCGTACCACTCCGTACACTCACTAGCAAGAGAATACAATTCATCTATCTTCAGCGTTGTGTATTCTGCAATAGCACAAGCTCTACATAATGCAGGGAATTTAAAAGACTTAGTGATCGGAACATCTGCATCGGGCCGTGATGATGCGAAATATTTTGATTCAGTAGGATACTTCACGACCATGGTTGCCCATCGAGTTATATTTGAACCGGACCAATCTTTTGGCAAATTGATTGAGAATGTAACTATGACCATCAATGACTCAATGCCACATGCAACTGTACCTATTGATATGGTACAACGAGAGCTAGGTTTGGATCCAAAAAATGGATTACTGTTCGATGTATATGCTCAAATCCATGCTGACAATGCGCTATATGGTTCTCTACAAACGCCGAATAACATACCGGTTCCATATCAACAAATCCTTCCAAACAAGAACAAATCGTTGTTTGGTTTACACTTTGAAATAATGGAAAACGTTATTGGTGATGAACGGACATTGCGCCTAATTGTGACTTATCAAACAGCTCGTTATAACGCAAAGCAAGTTGTAAGTATTGGCCAACAAATGAAAGTAACCTTGACTGGCCAAACCGTTCATCAGCAAGAGCCAGCCTAAACACCAGAGACAAAATACTTACTTGAAATCCTCCCTAAATCTCGGCGATGGGGAGGGTCTTTAAAATGGAAATTACGATGTCATTAGATAATCAAAAAGTACTGCTAGTTGGTGCTGCGACCGGAATTGGTTTATCAACATTAGAAAGTTTACTTCGGGCTGGCGCTAGAGTAATTGTTGCAGACAATAAATTAAAATTGCTCGAGAAAAATACTCAGGCCTTAGCCAAAGAATACCCAAAGCAGTTTGAATGCCACTGGTTAGATTTGGCAGACCAAGTAAAAGTGCTAGAAAGTGTGGATGCTTGGCAACAAAAAGAGCTATTTAATCATTTAGTTTGCTGTGCAGGGGTGTTACATGTCGGTCCTTTACACGAATTATCTATGTCTACGATTAAACAAACTTTTGATGTAAATACTTTTGGTGTGCTCGCATTAATGCAAGCCATAGCGAAAACAATGAAGACTCAAGGTTCTGGAAGTATGGTCATAGTTGGATCAAATGCTGCAAATACACCAAGGCAATCTATTGGTGCATACGGTGCCTCAAAATCGGCTCTACATATGATGGTAAAATGTGTGGGTATTGAACTAGCTCCGTTTGGCATTCGATGTAACATAGTTAGCCCAGGCTCAACAGATACTCCAATGCAAAGACAGCTGTGGACTGAAAATTATGGTGAAAAAGAAGTAATTGAAGGAGATATAAATCAATTTCGCTTGGGAATCCCTCTCGCCAAGCTAGCTCAACCTGAAGATATTGCCAACGCTATTTTGTTTTTGCTTTCAAAAGCAGCAAGCCATATTACGATGCATGACTTACGAGTAGATGGTGGGGCTACCTTGGACAACTAAACCAATTGGTAAAAAACTAATAATAAAAAGTAGATTCAAATAATACATAATTACAAACTCGATTATAAACCATTACCAAGAAAATGAGCGCATTAATGGTTTAATTATCCTCTTTAGTGTCTTATAGTGTCTATAAATAGATAAGGCACGAAGAGGGCATAATGACAACCATCATCGATTCACTGGAGCTGGTATGCGAACGCATGCAGCAAGAGCAGTCAGATCTGAAAGCTGTTATCAAAGAGCGGATGCAGATAAAAGTAACAGATACTGAAATAGAGGGCAGCGTTGATAGGCTTATCTATAATCACTCATTGAAGAAAAAAGAGCTTCAAGAATTGTTTGGCTTATCTCGTGTCACGTTCAATTCTAGAATCGATGAAGCAACAGAGCAGGGCGTTGTCGGCTCGCCGATTATCCAAGGCCGAACCCACCTATATAATCGCTTTGATGTTGCAAACATGATGGAATTCATGAGCTTTCCTAAGTACAACCAGCGTTTTGATCCGACGACCGTAGTCGTTGAGAACCATAAAGGTGGTACCGGGAAGTCGACAACGACGGTAACGCTTGCTACGGCTGCAGCGCTTGATCTCAATCTTAACGCGCGCTGTCTCGTGATAGATTTAGATCCTCAAGGCTCAACTGGGCAAAACTTGATCCACCAAGCTGATGACGACTCGGTGTATATGACTGCGGTTGATATCGCATTAGCTGATTTCGAGCCTGAAGGGGACTTTTCACAGTACCTAAACGACTACAGCTTCGAAGAGTTGGTCAAAGCTATCCCATTTAAAACTCACCTCCCTAACTTAGATGTAATTCCAGCCTTTCCATCCGATGAACGTTTTGTTGATTGCTATTGGGGTCAAGATGACGCTGGGCAACAGAAGCTGGTTAGTGCACTTCGTGAGAAAATATTGCCAGTACTTAAAGAAGAGTACGACCTGATCTTCATCGATACACCGCCACAGAACTCTCCTATTTTGTGGGCGGTTAATGAAGCGGCTGATGCGGTGCTTATTCCTGTGACTCCAAGAGAATTTGATTTTGCATCAACCAGTAACTACATGGCTACCATGCCTGGTACGTTTAGGGCTCTGCCGTCACAAGGGAAAAACCTTAAGTGGGCGAAGTTGTTACCAGTGAACTTCGATGAGAAGAGTGCACATGAGGTTAAGGTGTTCGATAAATTACTGCGTGCGGCCCAAGGGCACTTACTGTCTACAGCGATTCGCCATTCTGAAGCGTTTGTCGCGGCAGCGGAAAGCAATCGAACTGTGCTTGATATCCGTAAATCAGAGCAGATCTGCAGTGGCAAACAATTTGATTTGGCCATGACGTCTGTGAATGCGGTGTACCACCAATTCATCACTGAAATTAAGCAGCTGGCAACGAAGGGGCTATAACATGCAACGACCACAAGATAAGAGAACCAGCTTTAAGCAAGGCAACCAATTAGGTAAGCGAACTCAAGCCGAGACCCCTAAAAAAATATTCACCTTTGCTAGCGGTAAAACTGCGACAGCAGAGCATGTCATAGTGAAAGCCGACGAACTTCAAGTTAAAACTGCGATTCATCCTTTGAACCCACGTCGCCAAGAATCGCTCACACTTGATTCTGTGCGCGATATATTTTCAAGTATTCAAGAAGAGGGTGTGCACACCGAAGGTGTCGCGACCAAAGACGAGCATGGAACTTACCAACTGCTTGATAGTTCGCGTCGTCGTTTCACTTGTGTACATGCGCAAAAAGATCTACCTCTTTGGGTTATTGAAGGGGAGGTTAAACAATCTGATCTCGTTGCTTTTATTCAAACCACTCAATCGGTCAAGCGTTTGTCTTACCGAGAGCTTGGAGCCGATTATCAAGGTATAATGCAAGATAAGGGCTTTACTAAGATAGATGAATTGGCTGAACACTTAAGCATTGGGCGTGAAACTTGTCGTAAGCGTTTTGCTGCGGCAGCTATTGATCTGCGTTTGATTGAAGTGTTCCCTGATTGCGAAGGTATTCCGAATAGCTACTATGCTAAGCTTGCTAAAGTAGAAAAACAGCTTGCGAAAGGGGGCATATCAACTGCGTGTTTTATCAACTCACTTAAACTCAATATCGATGATGAAGTGAAGGTGGAAGACAAACAGAAGCAAGTTCTAGAAATTATGGCTGCGAAGCTTTCGAAGGATAAAGCGAAGGTTGCTTGGGTAACTGAACCACTGGCGACGTTTGACGATAAGAATCAGTACGCCAAAGTTTCTCGTAGCAATGACAAGCGTGGATTGAAGATTGAACTAAGTCGCTTACCCGCAGAGACATACGACGAAATCGTCCAATTCGTATCCGAAAAAGTCAATCAAAAGTAATGATAACCCCCGCGATAAAGCGGGGCTTTTTTTTGGGGACAAGGGGGGTTGTGTGAATTCCTGACAAGTCCACTTTTCCAATCTTTGACATCAGCTTTAAGCGACTTAAATGTAATATCTCCCCTAAAGCATGTTTTACGTGATCTTGTATGAGCTTTTTCATATTACAGAGCACAATCACAGTGACCGATCGGTTCTGGCGATTACTCACTAAAGTTATGCTTAATTGGAAGGTAAACAAAGCAAAATTAAATGAAATAACTGTTCTTTACTTAGATGAGTAAATTGTAAGACCTGAATGACGAGTAAATATGAAAGCCCAGCAAATGCTGGGCTTGTTTGATTCTAAGTTAGCGTATTAGTTTGGCAGCAAGTGTACTGATGAATTGGGAACAACAATTTGCACTCTATCTTCGTCTTTAAGATGCAATGATAAGACGGTGTTGCTACCTATCCCCTTAAACAAGACCTGCGCATTTTCAAATTTCAAAAAGCTAGATCCAAAGTTACTTGGCTGCCCCTTGGTACCCGACTCTTCAGCATAAATGCTGTAAGGCGCTTTGATATGAACCGTCGCAGAGTCGACCCTCACATCTGCAGCTCTCATGACGCCAGTGACGAGCATAGTTGGCGCCCCTGGAATAACTAACGGCATGAGGACCATGGCAAGCAATGAAATACTATTTCCTCTCTTAACCCTTTTAAGGATTGCTTCTTTTTGTTCCGTGGACATATCCGCCTTTAACTGCTTGTTCGCCTCTTCTTCATTTTCTTGAATAGAGCTCCACATAACAGAAGATGAAAAAAGAAGAACGAGTACCACCATGAGTGATCGCCAATCTTGTAAAGCTAGGAACCCCGCAAATAAGAAGCCGATAAAGGCAATCCCATAATGTTCAGCTCTCGCCTTTCTAATTTTAGGTAAGCTGTTTATCTGAAGGTCCTTGTTAGTCACTCTATTTATCAAAATTAATATCTTACTCAGAAGCTTGATTACAAGCTTCCATAAAGGCCAAAGTGCTAAACCTAAACTCGTAAAGCTAAAGCTAAACAGAGCAACCAACACACTCAATACCGTAGCAAGTAAAATAAACAGTAACCCATCACCTATCGTTACTCCCGAAGGAAAATAGCCGATAATCCAACTGTATGCACATATAGCGAACCCCCCAACCAACACCCCTACCTTAAAAGCGACAGTCAGGAATTTATTTAAACATTCTAGTTTGTCATTCCAATTATTCATTAACATATACCTAAGCAACCTTTACCAAAGAATCAACATCAATAATTTGCTGAAGATCTTGGACCCTCAGGGCGTGTAAACGTGGCGCTATATGCTTTTGTGCGTTCAAAAAATCAATTGCTCGCCCATGTTTCAACAACTCTCCGCCCCCACAAACGACTAGGTAACCATCAAATTCTGTTCTCGCGGCATCCAAAGCTGTATAACCCAGCTTCTCGATCGTGGTTCCTGTAGACTCTTGGTACTTTGCAACGATCTGCAGTGTGCGTGTTGGGGTATACACAATGTAGTGAGCATAATCACTTTTATCAGCAAAGATGCTCGGATACTTAACATTCGACTGATAAGTAAAGGGGGATTGAGTGTTACTGGCAGTAAAGCCCATTGATTGAAGTTTCTCGGATATATCTTTAAGAAGATCTTTTCTACACATAATATTATCTCGTATTCACGTTATTAAAATTGAGATGCTACTTAATACTCAAGTAGCGTCAGAGTTTGTTGTTTTAGTTATCTCGGAAGCGAACGTTTATGCTTACGAACCTGTTCTGTACGGCCATGGCGGCGACGCACGTATGAACAGACATCAACAAGTTTTAATCGAGTACTCATATGAAATTCCTCTGTACAACTTAACAAAGAGGGAACTCAAAGATTGAAGTGAACACTGTAGAAAGGTAGTATCGCAATTCTCACCGAGCGATAGGGTTTCAACAGCAAACCTGAGACCTCTTGTGTTGGGTCTTGTAATCGATCACGTCAATGACGACTACAGTTCACTTCACGTTAAAAAAGCACTTTTAGAAAGCTTCTAAAAGTGCTTTTTTATTGCTCCTGCCGAACGCCTTAAACCTAAAATCATTCCGTTTAATACTCATGAAACGCCCAGTAATCGCATCGCGTTTAACCCTATGCCCAGAAGGCGTTTGAGTCTGTGAACGTTCGCGAACCACCCCATGACGGCGATTATCGATAGGTTGATCATTTTTAACCATGATACATCTCCACATCTTGAGTTAAACAACTGCGCCTAACTCTTATAATGAACACATAGTAACCATTCCAACGCACAATATCAATAGTGGGCACATAAAGACAACGCACTTTATTAATTATGCGATCTAATATTTAAGTTCAATGTCAATTTTGACACCCTAAAAGAGCCACATTTTCAACCATGTGGTATAATAAATAAAAATAATAAAGAGCATTAGACATGACTACTTTTGAAGAACTAGTACAAGAAAAGGGTAATCAAGCTGATAGGTTGGCCTTTATCGACTTTAAACTTAGGTATACCGGAATCATAAAGCGTTCGGATATTGGGGAGATGTTCAACATAGGAAACGCGGCTGCTTCAAAAGCAATCTCAGACTATAACGACGTGCGTCCGAATAATTTTCAATACGATACAAAGACAAAATTGAACACAATTAAACGAGATAGCTATGAACCATTATTAAACATTGATGCTGATACAGCTTTAGGAATGTTGGCGAACGGATTCAACAAAAACAAGCTTTACTCTGAAGCCAAAACTATTATCACCTTTGATAAAATTGGCAAAATCCCTAATCAACTAAACGTTGAGTGCATATCTAGAGTAGCTCGTGCTATTGATGGCGGTTACGCTATAAAGTGTGGAAGTTATCTTTCGGAAAACAGTGACAATCGTGAAGCGAGAACGCTATTACCGTTAGCTGTCATGTACGACGGTAATAACTGGATGTTTAGGGCGTATGACCGGACTTGCACACATAAAACCTACTTTAAAACATTCCACTTTTCTCGTTTTAAGAACATTGTAGAACACTTCGACAAACCTGAATTCAAACAAAAGATCGGGGAATCTTTAGACAAAGATTTAAGTTGGAACACTCAGATACCGCTCGAATTGGAGTTACACCCAAGCTTAAATGTTAAAGAAAAAAGTAGAGTTCGTACTGATTTCGGTTTAGAAGAGACCACCGATCGAATAACGATACCCACTAGACACGCTTTTATGTGGATACTAGAGAAGAAGTGGTTTATCGATAAACGAACTTTGGATGAAATAAATTTAGAAAGCCAACAAGAAGAAACTTCAGTACAACCTAAGAATAAGTGTTTCTTTAAATTCAGGTTAACTAACCGCGACACTGCACAGTATTACGATACCTTGGTAAAATCATCACAGAAGTAGCTTTGTATTAGCGTTCGAAAATATGGTTAATAACAGTAAAACAACGCCAACCCACCACGACACGACCACCGCTGCGCCGATAAATTACACGTGATAATGCTACTTAAGTAGATAGAACAACAGCGAACACAAAGCTAGTTAAACTAGAGAACGGGGCGCAGCATTGGGTGGGCGGGGGATGTGGTGTGTGTTTGTGGACAAAAGAGGGATTAATTAGGCACTGGGTACCCGATAACAAGTTAGACCGATAAGGGTTATTGGAACACAAACACTGCAGCCCGGAGCCAAATGGGCAAAGAAAAGAATGAGAGCAAAAAGGGCTGGCCGAGTGCCGGGGGCACGCGCATTGGACGGCACGGCCAACAAAAACTGACCGCAACGAAGAATGTATCAGGCACACGAGCAAGTGACCGCATGGAAACACGTTGTTTGTGTTTTGATGCGTTAGCCAACTGCCCTGCTTTGCCCGTCTTTTTGGGCAAGGCAGATAAACAATAGCCAGCTTGCCTGGCTGCCTTACAGCACGCTTTCTGTGCGGTTGTGAAAATTTAAACATAATGTCCAATAATACTTGAAGTAGCTCAGTGCCCGACAGCTTGCTGGCGAACCGGCACGTGCTATTTTGTATTATTCCACATTATGTTCAATTTGAACTAAAGGCCCCAAGCTTGGGGTTTGGGGCTGGTAATAGATCTTTTAAGCAGCCTTGCTACGAAAGACAACTCGCAGCCGCCTGAGTGGTGATGACGTTTATGTGATGGGCTGTGTCGCGCAGCGTCACGTGTTTAGCCCATGACATGTTTTTTCGTGTTCACCGCTTAGAAGTGGCAAGTTTTGACTGAAGTGGTAAGCAAGGCCTCAATATTGAAACGAAAAGATCAACCTTCACATCGAGTCACTTTATTTTTTTACAATCTAGTCTACTGTTAAAAAAGAATAAAAATGTCTAACAACATCATCGGTACAAAGAACGTAAAGATTCAGTTGCCTAAGCTGGGAAGGAATAAACTACGGTTCTACACGCATGTCGCATCATAATGAAAGATAAAACAATCGTAGTCAGTCAATCAGTTGAAAGCTCTCTTTACTTTCTTGAAGGAGATACGAGACATAAAGTATCTCAGATTGAAATTGAAGCAAAAGATGAAAATAAAATCCATTCATATTCATGTTGCTCAATTGAAGAATCTATAGAGAACCTTATGAATCTTTAATAAATTCCACCATTTCTCATTAGTCATAAATAGTACAGGTACTTCGTAACCTTTTCCTATTCATAACTAGGTGAGTTTATCCCAACACCTTATAAACCGTTGTCCGGCTGCATCCTAACTCTTTACTTATCGCGTGCTTGTTCAACCCTTGGCTTGCAAGCTCTTGAATGCGTTGGTGAAGCGTCTTATCAGGAAATCGGCCGAGGTGCCTCCCTTCAGCTCGTGCGCGCTCCCTACCCTCATTACAGCGCTGTAAGATGCGTTTTCTTTCCATCTCTGCGAACGCGGAAATGGTGGTATAAATTACTCTGCCTACATCACTGTTGATATCTAAATCGCCTAAATCATGAAAGACCAAACCGGCTTTCTTTTGCGCTAGATTATCGGCAATTTGAAGAGCATCGATAGTATTACGGGCAATGCGGTCGACTTTGGTAACGTGAATCACATCCCCTTCCCTCGCAAAATCGAGCAACAGGTTAAGCTGCTCCCTATCGGAAGATTTACCACTCGCTTGTTCTTGGTAAATTTTTTCACAACCTATGGCTTTAAGCTGTTCAATTTGAACATCAAGTGTTTGGTCTTGGGTACTGACACGGGCATAGCCAATTTTCATGAGAAGTGCCTTAAAGTGAACATTAAGATTGGTTAACTTTAGTGTACATGTTCACTTTATATTTAAAAGACTAACTGGACAGTATTGAGAGGGGCAGCATGCATTGTCCATAAAGTTACACCTTTATGGACACCACATCAGATTACCTTCAATCACAGAATCATACAAATTGGTTAAATCGTTCGATTCGTTTATAATGAACGAAAAGGAGAATATTATGCAATCACTTACTGCTAATACAGCTAAAACCAAATTTGGTGACTTACTGATGAAGGTTCAACGTGAACCTGTACAAATTAAAAAGAACGGTTCACCCGTTGCGGTGATGATGTCTTGTGAAGAATATGAACAACTTGAAGCACTCAAATTGATGGTGGTGAAATCACGATTCGAACAAGCAGAGGCCGATGCTCTATCAGATAACCTGGTCGACGGTAACGACTTCATGAACGCACTTAACCAAGGTAAATTTGATTAATGATGCACTACAAGCTTTCTTCTGCAGCGCAATCTGATCTCATTGAGATTCGTCGCTATACATTAGAGCGATGGGGGCAAACACAATGGACGACTTACTTTTCAGAGCTCAAGCAATCAATGGAATTACTGGCGAACAACCAGCTGCTTGGCATAGAAGTTTCTGAACTGGGCCAAAATTACTTCCGGTTTCCTTTAAAGCACCATGTGATTTATTACATCCAAAAACAAGAGCACATCGTTATTGCAGCCGTTCTTGGTAAGCACATGTCGCCTGCCAAGCACTTTTCACAACTCTCTTAACCTTCAAGCTAATTTAAGGGTTAACCCGCGTCGCTTCATGTAGTCACGTAACGTACTCGGCGCTTCATCAATCAATTTGGCCGTCGGTCGAATACCTAAGCCCATTTTTAGATACTTCTCTATTTGCTCACGCTTAGCATCGAGCTTCAGCTTCTCAGCTTGGCCCTTTGGTCTTCCGAGAATCATGCCGTTTTTCTTTCTAGCGGCAAGCGCTTCCTTCGTTCTCATCGAGATAAACTCACGCTCTATTTCTGCAGCCAGTCCAAGCACCGTAGCGGTTATGCGAGATTGCATTGAACCATCCAGCTGTAAGTTCTGTTTGGCGATATATACATTGATCTTCTTTTCCATACACACTTCGAGTACCTCAAGTACTTGCAACGTCGAACGCGCAATTCGACTGACTTCAGCAAACACGATGCAATCTCCGCTCGTCATGCCCTCCACTAAGGCACCTAGTTTACGTTGCCGCCATTTCTTCTTGCCAGTCACCACATCTTCAATAAACACCAGATTGCCTATCCCAACCTTATTGGTGTAGTCATAGATCCCGTGTTTTTGGTTTGCCACATCTTGGCTGTCTGATGAGACTCTTAAATACGCGTAGTTCGCCATGATTCCTCCTTAATTAAAGGCGATCCAAACTGGACAAGCTGAGCGAAAAAATATGAACAAGTAACAAAGAGTGCGAACTGTGTCAGATAAAAAAACAGCACCGAATGTCGGTGCTGTATGAAAGTTTGAGAGGTCGCTTACAAAACGTCCCTGAGGTTTTTACGCTCTTCTATTTCTTCTTGTTCTGGAATCGTCCCGGGCAGCGTGATTTTTTTAGGGCTCTGCTTGATGCTTTGCGCTGAACGCGCAGGCTTAGACGCCTTCGATTTCAAACTGAATACCAGTGGATTAATAGTGAGGTTTTGTCTCACTTCAACCGCGAACTCTTGATTTTCATTTTCAGGTAAATAATTGCTCTTAAGGTATTTGATCGACAACGATTCTTTGTTTCTCTTTAACGTAAACAAGCACTTTGTTAGTCGCATTATCGACGTTAAACCGGCACCTGAAGCCATGGTAATTTCTTGGTTACCGCGGATTTCATCTTTATTCACATGATGAACAAGCAACAAACTGGCACCTGATTCACTGGCAAGGTTCTGAAAAATATTTTTGATTAAGCGATCGTGTTTTACTTCCTCACAACGGCCTATTGATTCCGTTACAGTGTCGACGATCACTAAGTCGAATTCAGAGAAGGTTTGTTTGAGTTGTTCTAAATACTGCTTATGTTCTGTCTGTTCTTGGACCGAGCTATCGGGTGGAATCACTATCGGTTCAAGGTCAGTAAGAAAGTGGAGATTGTTTTTTAGCTCTGACTTTATAGTGACAGTGCAATTAGCCAACTTTTCTTTCATGCGAGATTGAATCACGCCGGCTCCGTCTTCTGAACTCAATACCAAAGTTTTTGCTGGTTTGTCGGCTGCACTCATCCCAAGTAAAGACATTGAAGAAGCGTGTTCCATTGCTATGCAAAGAGCTAGGTGAGAT
The DNA here is from genome assembly GCF_024347455.1 of Vibrio echinoideorum. Lineage (NCBI taxonomy): Bacteria > Pseudomonadati > Pseudomonadota > Gammaproteobacteria > Vibrionales > Vibrionaceae > Vibrio > Vibrio echinoideorum. Next base: position 371 of record NZ_AP025486.1, on the reverse strand, counting down.
TTACCAACGTTAGGCGCGGCAATCAGCATGCCAACATGTCCTTTAAGTAAACCTTTCAAACTGAAGCTTAGGTTCTGACTTTCAGGTGAAGACATCAAGCTATCAAGAGATTGAGTGATCATGATTCACCCTCCCCTATATAAAATATTTGTATGCCATTACCGACGTCGCGAAATTGAAGACTGAAGTCTTTTTCAATTTGTACGGCATTGGCCAACAAATCTTTTCTGAGATCACTACGGAAGCTATGGCTGACCTTCGAAGCAATAGATTGAATGTAGCTATCAAGTGCCCACTCAAACTTCTTGTTATGTAAGAACTCAGCCTTATGCGTGGTAATGTACTTTAAAAATGAACGAACTGACGGTTTA
>NZ_AP025485.1 GCF_024347455.1 Vibrio echinoideorum | reverse complement strand
CCGAACCACGGACAATTATGTCCCGACGGGCACGTTTGTCACGGCGGTCGTGACGGGCGGCGCGGACGCGAATGCGGGCGTTTTAGGGCAAGGCGATACCACCCCCATGGTCTTTCAGACCTTGAACAACGGCATCTTACCCAATGGTAAGCCCTCCAAACTCAAAGATTGCACCATCACAGGGGCGACCTACGGGGAAATCTCGTCGTCACGGGGCATAGTTCGGACTCACCGCATGAGTTGTATCTTCGACAATAAAGACATTTTGGACGTGGCGGTCAAAGGCACGGTGTTCAATTTTGGTCGTAACGGCATTCGCGGAACCACCATTTTAAAAAATGGCAAAGTGGTACAGATGGCCGGTATCTCTGGCATTTTGACGGGGCTTGGGGAAGCCGGTAAAGGTTTGTCGGAAACCACGTCTACCTCGGCGCTTGGCTCAACGAGCAGCGTCTCGGGGCAAGACATTGGCCTCAACTTGTTGGGGAATGCCACCGCGTCGGTGGGCGCGAAGTTGGCCGATTACTACATCGGACTGGCAGAGATGTATCACCCCATTGTTGAAATCAATCCAGGCTCGGTGGTCAACATCGTCTTTCTGGAGGGGTTCCCGCTCGATCCGCGGGAAGCGGCCGAGTATGAACAGGCCCAAGCCCAAGAGCAGTCCTCTCAATCGAATCAACTCATGGAAGTGATCAGCAACGTGACTCAGAACCCATTAGCGAACCAAATCAACGCGCAAGGCATCCAAGTGCCGTCGTCGCCGTTTGGTCAAAAATAAGGAAACGTCATGCACAAACTCATTGTGTTTTTACCCTTGTTGCTCGGTGGCTGCGCGGCAGGCCTGGGCGAAGATTTCAGTTGTACGCAGGTGGGCGGCACATCCGGTTGCACCACCATGGATGAGATACGGCGCCAACCGATGGGGACCTCCCCAGTGTCTGCGGCGCAGGCGGCCCCTGACAATGTGTTCTTAACCTTGCCACGGCGCGATCGTCAAGGGGTGCCTAAACGCACTCAAGATACGGTGAGAAAGATCACCATTTTCCCATTCACGGACACGCTCGGGCATTACGTCGACACCACGGATATTTACGTGATACTCGATGAAAGCCGTTGGTCTGGGCGTCCCGCTAATGCCATCTGGAAGGATTAAGCATGCTCAGTCAACTGTTGAAACGTAAACCTTCGTTGGGGCTTGGCGGTTTAGTCGCCGACGCCAATCAGCATCAAAACCACTTCCATCATGAATTGCCGTACCGCGACTTTGATGCGCAGACCCAACTCTTTCATAACCGAAAATCGTATGGCTTTGCGCTTAAGCTGACGGTGCTTGGTGGGGCCAACGACGAATTGGTGATGTCGCTCAACAAGATGGTGATGGATTTCCCTCAAGGTGATAAGTGGGATTATCAACTGTCGATGTTCGGTCACAATCGAGTCGCGCATTACTTAGAAGCCAATGGGGACATCATGGCCAAGCGAGGCGGTATTTGCCAGCGTTTAGCCGAAGAAGAAGTGCGCTACGCGGGGTTTTCTGCGGCGAAAGGGTTTTTCCATCGTCAGCGACATAAGTTTGATTTGCGCGATTACGACGCGTATTTCTTCGTGTCGACGAAAGAGAAAAAGACCGACAAGTTGGATGACGTGCGCGCGGCGATGGAAACGGCGCTGTTGCAACTCGGTGTTGAGACCGCGCGGGTCGACCCCAAAGGGCTCATTACCTTTGCGGGTGATCTCTTGAACTTTGATGCCAAGCAAGACCGTCCGATTGAGCGTGACTACAACCCGTTCGACCCGATCAACCGCCAAGTGCTGTCGCCGGATACCGAAATGATCATCAAACGGGATCACATTGCCACGCGTCACACCAATCCTTTCGGTCAAGAGACGCGCGGGCGCACGGTGTGCATGGGACTCTCTCGAGCCCCCACCGACTTTCGGTTGTACGCGATGCCCGAAGCGTTTGCATCAATTCGTAATGTCTCGCGCATGTTGACGTGCCCACATGTGTTGTCGTTGAGTTTTCGTCACAACGTCACGGGGAATTTTGAGCACGAGAACAACAAGAAAATTAATGATTTGACCAAAACACTGAAATCCCCGATGGCCATGTTTTCACCCACCGCGGGTGAAGAGTTGGAAGAGCGCACGGCCTTGCAAAAGGGGTTGGCCGACAAAGCGACCTCGGTGTGCTCGATGGTGTTGAACTTGACCTTGTTTACCCATAAAGCGCAGCAGCGCCACGATGTGCAATCGGCCAAAGAAGCGTTTTCGGCCACGGGACTCGACATCAAAGAGCAAATCATGATGCAAAGTCAAAGCGTGCTCAGTGCGCTGCCGTTTTTAATGAGCGAAGGCGTGTGGGAGGATTGTGGCCGAGCGGGTCGCGTTCGCACGTTAAAAAGTGCCAACGTGGTCAATTTCTTTCCGATGGTGCTCGATTTTAAACGCCTGGTCAGTGGCATGTTGCTGCCGACGATGCGTGGGCAAATCTCGTTTTTTGATCCCTTTCATTGTGGCAGTGACAACAAAAACATCGCCTTAACCGGCGGCTCGGGGGCGGGAAAAAGCTTTTTTACCCAGGGCTTGGTGCGCAGCGTCTACGCCAAAGGGGGGAAGTGTTGGATCCTCGATAAAGGGGACAGTTACAAAAAGCTCACCCTGATGCTCGGGGGCACCTACCTCAATCACACCAATATTTTCCTAAATCCGTTTACCCATCTAGAACAAGTCAAAAACAGCGCGCATCACGAGCCGGTCGACGGAGAGAACGTCGATCCGATGAAAGAAGCGCTCAGCAACATCACCGCCTTGTTCGCGACCATCGCGTCGCCTCATGCTGAATTGGAAGGCTATCAGATGGCGGTGTTGGGTGACGCCATTTTACGGGCGTGGGAGGACAATGGCACCATAACGATTGTGGATGACGTCCAAGCGCAGTTGTTTACGTTGGCCGATGAGCATGGCCACGATCGCCGTATTCGAGACATCGCCGTACAACTGAATAAATATTGCGCAAAGGGCATTTATGGCGACACGTTCAATAAACCTTCAATGCTCGACCCCACGGTGGATATCACCACCCTAGAGCTTGAAGGGTTCCCTGAAGATGTGCTGCGTCCGGTGGTGTTTGCGCTGATTGTGTCCATCAACCAGCAAATGTACCTCTCAGGCTCTCGCTCAACCCCCAAAATGTGCATCATCGAAGAGGCGTGGAGCTTGATGTCAGGCACCAACGCCCAGACGCGCAGTTTCATTAACACCGGCTATCGAACCGCGCGTAAATTTGGGGGATCATTTTGTACGGTGACCCAAGGTATTGGGGACTTTTTTGTGAACGAAGAAGCGCGCGCCTCTTACGATAATTCCGACATTCACATTACGCTGCGCCAAGGCGAAGGCTTTGAAAAGTTTTTGCAAGACAACCCCAAGGCGTTCAACGAAATGGAGCAAGGGATCATCAAAAGTTTCCCACGGGCTGGGGACGCTGGGTACAGCTGCGTGCGCATCAAAGCCGGTGGCCACACCACCTATCACCGCGTGTTTTCCGATCCGTTTACGCGAGCGTGCTACAGCACCGAAGCGACCGAATTTGAATACTGCGAAAACTTAGTGAAACAAGGCATGCCGAGTATCGAAGCGATAGACGCGACCGCGCAACATTTCTACGGTCAAGAAATCGCCGACTATCAGCAAGCGCTTCAACAAAAAGCACAAGGGGTTTCCCATGACGTTTGATTTACATGGCCTATTTATAGTGGCGTGCGTGAGTATTGCCTCCTCGGTGGTGACCACCTTAGCGCTGGAGTCGCCGCCTCCCTTAGTCAGCATGGACGTAAAAAGCACCCTCGACCAATACCATAAAGAATTGCTGAAATCCCCCCTTTCTCTGCCGGAGCAAACGGATAAATTGGCGCACTTTGCCCACGTCATGAACGAAGAAGTGGCGCGTTACGCCACTGAGCAAGGGCAAGTGGTGTTGGTCAGCGCCGCGGTCGTCGGCGGCACACCGGACATCACCGCGCACATCCAACGTGCCATTGTTGAGCGCTATGAGCCGTAGGAGTCAGTATGCGACACCTGATGATGGTCTTCGCCCTGCTGCTTTCGTTAGGGGCGGTGGCGAAGGACTTAGGTCGAATGGGACCGACGTTCCCGATTGGCGAAATCGACATGCTGACGTGGATAGAGGTGCGGCTTAAACACTTCGAGGCAACGGGCAAACTTGAGCAAATGCAAACCGAGTTTGCTGAGCAAGTGAAACAAAGCGTGGAAACGCCGCCGCCGCTTTCCTTATCGACCACGACCACCCCCAAAACGTTTTTGGTGGATCCCAGCATCACGGTGCCCAAGGATTTAACCGACGCCCAGGGGCGAGTCTTTGCCAAAGCGGGGACGCGAGTGAATCCCTTTGATACCCGCACTTGGCCAACGGGCGCAAAATTACCGCAGTTTGAGTATTCAAACGTGCTGGTTTTTTTTGATGCGCGTGATGCCAAGCAAGTCGAGTTCGTGACCAACCTAGAGCACGCCAAACCCCTTCGCTACATTTTAACCGGTGGTAGCCCTAATCAAGCCGCTAAACGATTCAATACCCGCATGTACTTCGACCAACAAGGGACGCTCAGCGACCGGCTTCACATCCAAGCGGTGCCCAGTCTTGTCGAGCAGTCGGGGCACGCATGGCGCGTTCAAGAGTTTGATGTGCAACACATTGTGGTGGGAGCGCAACCATGAAAATATCGTCTTTCCTCGGGTTACTGGCCCTGTGCGGCGCCTTGTTGGTCAGTTCGACCGCGAAGGCCGGAGGGCCCGCGTGCGTCAGCCGATTTATCAACCCCATCACCGACGTGTGTTGGAGCTGCCTATTTCCGATGACGCTGGGCTCTGTACCCCTCATTCCGTCCATTTACCCTGACACCAACAACCCCACAATGCCGATCTCTTTTTGTCCAAAACCGCCGCCGATTTTCATGCAAATTGGGCTAAACATTGGTTATTGGGAGCCGTACGCGCTGACCGATGTGACGCGAGTGCCCTATTGCATGGTCAACATGGGGATGCAACTGGCCGGCGCCAATCAGCAAAAACTTGGCGGTCGAACCACCGCGCGCGATTCCGGTTCGAGTGATGGCGGGTTTTATCACGCGCACTGGTACAAATACCCCCTCATCTACTGGCTGCAATTGATGCAATCGGCGGCGTGCATGGCCACCGATAACTTTGATGTGGCCTACCTGACCGAGGTCGACCCTCTGTGGGATGACGACGAGCTGGCGTTTATCTTAAACCCCGAAGCGATTTTGTTTGGTAACCCCATTGCGCAGTTAGCGTGCGTACCGGAGTCCATTGCCACCACGACCAATGTGGTGCTCCCGTTTGATTTTTTGTTTTGGTGTTTGGGCTCTCAAGGCAGCGCTTACCCGTTAACGGGCAACACCAACTATCGAGACACCCCGATACAAGCGGGCACCCTCATTATGGAGCGGCTCAATTACAAGTTGCACCGGCAAGGGATGGTGTGGGAGACGCGCGGCGAAGATGGGGCGGTCTGTTACCAGTACCCGACGCCAATCTTACCCAAGTCTCGATACCGTTATCAAATGAGCGCGCCGATCACGGACGCCGCATGGTGTCACCCTTACACCACGACGACCACCATTTGGGAAATGGGCCACGATAACCCCACTACGGGCGATAACTTCGGTTACGTTCAGTGGCGTAAGCGCAATTGCGTGTTTCTTTAACCTGAACGTAAGGAGAAATGAATGTCTCTTGTACTCAAAGGGCGTCGCGCCCTGGACACATTCCTATTGAGGCGTCGCCTGCCTGATGATGCTTTGACGGCGTTTTTATCGCTTGCTCGGCAGAGAGGGGTTCGGCTTCAATTTCCTCCCCACCTCGCGTCGCTACAGGAGCGCGAAAACGCCCTTGCGCGATTGCTCCAACCATTGACGCTATCGGATGAGGAAAGAGAGCGCCTTCTCGAAACGTACCTTCGGCCTATGTCGGTGTTTGATATCGGCGTCAGCGCCTGTTCGACGGCCATCCACAGCGCTGAGCCCCCTGACTTTCCTTGCCAATTGTGCCAACGCTGCGCGCCCGGGTTGTTTGTTCACTATGGTGAGCCTTTGTCACAACGCAGTTGGTGCAGTCAGTGTCATCAAAATGGGCCGTGCATTGATGCCGCGTTAATTGAGCATTATCGACAATGCGGCATTGAGGAGGACACCATAGAGCGCCAGCTCCCCAAAGCGCGATGGGGGTTAAGAGGTGAGGCGCCGTCTTACCAGTCGATAGCATCGATTGAACAGGCTTATCCCTTGGCGTTTCAGACGCCGCGGTAAAATGTGTAATCGATGTTTGAATCCACCAGTGTAATACCCCACCACCACATTGTGAAAGACGGGCTCGAAACCATTAGCCTCTAAGAACACGCGGCCAATGATGGTTCTGTGGTGGCCATCATTAATATAAAGTTCGCCATCAATATTACGAAAAGAGACATTTCACTTCTCATGCTCAGGAAGGTAATACAGGGGGGATTGTTGAAGCTTTCGAGCGTATTGATGACCACGCTTCAATCCATCAAGGGCATCGATACAAGGGAAGAGTGCCAGCCACGATTTTCCTGCGTATCGAGGGTCTAAGCTCCCCACTACATCGGATAATCGAACCGTCGTCACATGCCAATGAGGGCCGTTGGAGTGAATCAACTTCTCTTTGACGTTTGAAACCCCTTGGTAGAGCACTCGGTGTGAAAAATGCAGTTTAGCCACGTCTTGTTGCGTAAATTCTGTTTTCAATCATCCCCCTCGGTAATACGCCATCCTGACTTTTAAGACAGCCTAGTTCAATGCGATGGGCAAGGCAAACCAGCAAAGTGCTCACGCTCAGTCACATGATGTCACTCATCTAGGAGTATAACGTGCCATTATTTTCAATTAACGCCAAACCTAAGATAGCGTTGCTTTCGGCTTTTTTTGCACAGTGCCAGCAAAGTGGTGTTCGACTGATTTTCTCTCACGGTGCGCTTAATTATCGTCATCAACAGAGTGAATTATCCGCCCTACTCGCGCCGCTCAAGCTGAGAAAACGTGAGAAAAAAGCGCTCATCAATGATGCGCTAAAACCCTTATTTACCTATACCTTGAGCCCGAATGACGTCCATCAGGCCATCAAAAACGAGACGCAGCCCCCTCTTCCTAGTCAGATTTGTGATGCCTGTGCGCCTGGGGTGTTTCAGCATTATGGCTACCTGGTGGCCGATCAAGGGTGGTGCAGTCAGTGCCATGGCCGAGGCGAGTGTTTGGATGTCGCGTTGATTGAGTATTACCGGCAATGCGGTATTGATGATGAGACGATAAATGATAATTTACCTCGAAAGCGATGGAACTCTCTAGACGGGGGGCACCCCTATGCCTATCAATCATTGGGAGAGATTAAAAAGCAGTACCAACATGTCTTTCAGTCAGCGAGCATTTAATGTCATTACTTATCACCCTCATCATAAAACCGGCATTTTGGCGCTGTTCACCCTGAGCTCGCTTTTGGCTGGGTAGGCTTGCCTGCCCTGTCAAAAGGAGTACCACGCTTGCGTGGAGCTTTTATTTATTTGAGGTCTTTATGTCCCCCTTGAAATCCCTAGTCGCCACGGCTGCCTTGTGCGCGGCGACGCTGTGTCACGCGTACACTCAAGAAGAGCTTCAAGCGTTCACCGAGCTTGAAAAAACAATGGTGCAAACAGCCATGCCGTCCGAGCTCGAACGTCATTTTCAATCCCAGCAACGCGCCAGCGATGAGATAGCATCTGATGCGAAAGCCATGGCACGTTTTTGGCAAGATAAGCTCAAGCCGCAACACCTTAAGCGCGTCATTGATATTCCACAGCCCACGCAAAACCCCAAAGCCGCCCCAACGGGGGTCATGGTGTTTGTGTCTTTGACCATGCCAGAGGCGTCCTTGCGCGCGCTTTTAAAACAAAGTGAGCAATGGCAAGTGCCTTTGGTGATACGCGGTGTGTTGCCAAGCGGTTTTCCGGCGACCGCAAGGCGCATTCAATCGCTACTGAAAACCCATCAACCAGACCAACCCATTCAAAGTGGTTTTGCCATTAACCCTGAGTGGTTTCGGACCTTTTCGGTGACTGAAGTGCCAACGTTTGTGGCGGTAAAATCCGGCAAGTGCTTACCCAAGCAGCCGTGCAATGAAACGGACTATGACCTCATTAAAGGCAACCTCTCGATCCCCGATGCGCTGAATCAATTGGCTCGTGGTGACAATCCCGAGGTGGTGAATGCCGTCTTAAGGAGGCAGCCGTGAAACACGTTCTATTGATCGCGAGCCTGGCCATCGTTAGCGGCGCATTCGCAAGCCAAGGCGACCATTATTACGACAATGTGGATTGGGTGAAAAGCGCGCAGAAAAATATCCCTTCAACGGCGAAGGGGAAGCTCGATGTGGGGGATTACTGCGCGGGGCAAGGGTGTGACAATGATCTGCGTAACCCAGAGCAGGCTCAGTTGAACGACGGCAATATGGACGCGAACGCGCGCACTCATTATCAATCCAATGATAAGGCGCAAGCCGTGCAAACCCGTTTCGATAAAGGCCAGCCGGATGTGAAAAGCGATCCGGCGTATGAATTTGCTCTCATGGTCCAGGATAATGCTTATGAGATATCTCATGGCTTGTCCAATCAATACGTCGATTGTGATAACGCGACGCAATGCGTCATCGATGACATCCCCAAAGTGTGTCGTCAACCGACCAATAACACCGTGCCTTGCACTAAAATGCCGACGTTCACCGCGGTCACGTCTCCGGTGATTTACAGTTGCTCAAGAGGAACTCTTCAAGGGAGGTTATGCGTGATACCAACTGAAGATTGCCGTTATGAGAGTTTTTATGGACGAATCAAGTATGGCTTCCAAGTAGGTACGCAAGGCTCTGCCTTCATTTTCTGGGAGGGTACCCGTTACCACCTTCGCACTTCAACTTGGGCTAATTACGGAGGCCATTATTTAAAGCCAGGACAAGGAAGACAGGCTTGTAAACTTGTTAACACCACTGTTGCTGCGACACTGAGTTGTAGCTCTGACTTCACGCTTTCAGGCGGAAACTGCATCAAAAATACCGTGCGTTGGACCACTCATTGCAACCTATTAAGTGAGTGTCAAGTCGTGTCCCAAACCTGTGTAGAGGGGCGAGGCACACGCCGTATTAATGGCGTGCCCACCACGCTCGATTGCTGGAAGTACCAAGTTAACCACCAATGCACGCGGGACAATACGTGTAATGCGCTGCCGACCGATTGCACCACCACCGCGACGCATTGTAGTGCCAAACAAAAAGGCGTGTGCATCGAGGAAGAGCTCAAAAAATCCTGCCCAGAGAAGCGCTGCAGCGCCACCAACTTAACCTGTGGCGAAGAAAGTTTTTGTCTCGACGGTGATTGCTATGCGGGCACGCCTGAGCCCTCCAGTGATTTTAATGAATCGGCGGCGGCTTTAGCGGCGCTGGCCAAAGCGGCAGAAGGGCTCGGTGATCCGCCTCTCATCTTTACTGGGCAAGGTCAGAAGTGCACCAAAAAAATGCTCGGCATTTCGGACTGCTGCAAAGATGGCGGCTGGGGCACCGATGTGGGGCTCGCGCAGTGCAGCGAAGAAGAAAAAGCCCTGGGTAAAGCGAAAGATGACAAATTGACCATTTATCTCGGCAGTTACTGCGCAGAAAAAGTGCTCGGGCAATGCTTACGCAAGAAGAGAACCTATTGCGTGTTCGACAGCTTATTGGCGCGCATTATTCAAGAGCAAGGAACGCGCGACCAACTGGGATTGAGCTTGGGCACCGCTAAGGTGCCCATATGCGGGGCGATCACCCCAGAGCAGATGCAGCAAATTAACTTTGAAGATATCGATTTCTCGGATTTCTTTGGTGAGATGAACAGCAACACCCACTTGCCGTCTAGCCAAGAAATTCAACATCGGTTATCCAGTGCTTTAGGAGATCCATAACGTGATGCCCTCTTTTTCGACCCCTTTGGTGAGGGTCGCCCTGATGTTGGGAGTGATGGGCGCGTTCAGCGCCCAAGCCTCGTCTAACCCGCAAGGTTGGAAGTGGTATAACGAGCCCCATGCGGCCCCAACTTTAACCCCGCCGCCCCCAAAACCCCTTGAGCCCAATACCACCAAGAGGATCATGAGCGCTACCGAACAGATGGACTGGTTTCATGAGACGTACAAGGAAGCGCTCAACGACGCCACCATCCATTCGAAAGACGAGGACAAGCTCAAGACAGTCATGCAACTTCACCAATACATTGGTGAGCGCACCAGTGAAACGGGCATGACGTTCAAAAAGGTGTTACTCCAACACCCTGAGCTCTCTTACCTCAAAGATCGCCCGGCTGAATTTGCGGCGCGCGGCACCTATCATAAGCTCGAACGAGAGAAGAAAATCGACGCCGTGGCGCACATGCGCGACGAAGGTTGGGGGTTTTTCTTTGTGTATGACGGCCAAGACAGTCTCAGTCAGCAATTGGCCCCGTCGCTGCAAGCCTTTTCCGATACGCACGGGATTGAGATTTTAGGATTATCGCGTGATAAGACCTTTGTCTCCGGTATTCGAGATAACCGCAATAACGACAACAAAGTCGAGGTGCCTTATGCGCCTGCCCTGATTTTAGTCAACCCCAATACGGGTGAGATGAAGCCGCTCGCTTACGGGTTTATTTCACAAACCGCGTTGTTGGGTCGTTTCTACAACGTCGCCAATGACTATCAAACGCCCGATTTTTAGCGCGCAGAGTCTTGCTGCTTCAAATCTCTCCCCTGTTTTGCGCCTTCACGTCCTTGAGTGACGGTAAACCAAGAGAACATCATCATGTTGATACGCACCCTTACTTTACTCTTTTTGCTGCTTTCGCCTTTCGCTACGGTGCAGGCTGCGCCCAATGACGATTACGCGATGGTGTTCTTCTTTCGCAGTGATTGCCCTTATTGCCACCGTTTTGCACCGAAACTCAAACGAGTGACCCATCGGCAACAACTGCAGACGTACGCCTTTTCGCTGGATGGCCAAGCCGTTCCTCATTACCCCGTCCCTATTCCGGCGACGCCCGCGGTGAGTCAGATGTTTTTTGACAATCCCCGCAACATCACGGTGCCCGCGACGTTTTTGATAAACGTCAATTCTCAGAAATTTGTGCGCGTGTCTATTGGCGATGTGTCGGAGGTGCAGTTAGAAACCAGCATTCGCCACATTTTAAGCGATGCCGACACCTTAGAGGCCATACGATGATCCGACCCCACCACACCCCACCAGGGCGAGCCCGTCTTATCGCCTTGATGCTCAGCGGGTTACTCACTGGCGCTTCCTACGCCGGCGGCGTCAATTCGTCGTTAGACGGTTTTTTTAATGGTCTCGGTTACAACGCCAATGTCACCCACCCCAATGCTTTCAAAGGCCAAGCCGCGAATTATTACAATGGCGGCTCTTTGTATGCTCGCACCCCCATAAAAAGTGCGCAGCTCATGAGCGTGCACTTGCCCGAGGTCTCAATGGGTTGTGGCGGGATTGACGCCTTCATGGGGGGATTTTCTCATATCAACGCCGACGGTCTCGTGCAATTTGGCAAAGCGGTGGTGCAAAACGCGGCGCCGTTTGCGGTCGACTTAGCGCTTCAAGTCTGGGCGCCACAAATCAAACAAATTCGTGACAACCTGCAAAACATTGCCGATAAGTTTCTCAATCAGTCGATCAACTCTTGTGAAGCGGCGCAGGCGGGGGTCAGTGGACTGGCCGCTACCTTTGGCGGTCCGGCGGCGAAAAAGCACGTCTGCGCCACCATCGGCACCAAAGGCAACGTGTTTGATGATTGGGTCGGCGCGCAAGTGGAGTGTGGTGTGGGCGGTCAGTCGAACGCACAGGTCGCACGCGCTCGCGCGGATGGCAGTGCTGGGTTGGAAGACATCGCCAAGACCAGCCACAACATCGTTTGGTCAGCGGCGCTTAAAAATGGCTGGTTAGCGGGAGATAAAGCGCTGGCTGAATTTTTGATGAGCCTGTCAGGGACGTATATTTATGACGCAAACGGTCGCCCCAAATACTACGCCTCCTTGTTAGCGGACAACAATAACTTGGTGGACGCGATGCTCAAAGGGGGGAAGATTGAGTATTACAAGTGTGATAACACCGATGAGAAAGCCTGTTTGTCTCCGCAGAAAAAAGAGCTGACTTTAGCGCAAGACAAAGGGCTCGAAGTGCGTATTCGTCAAACGTTAGAAGCCTTATACATCAGTGTCGCCAATGATACGGGGCTCACCGACAATCAAAAAAGCTTTTTGGAGTACACCGACACGCCGGTGCTGGCGGTGTTCATCGGCTCAGTCAGAAGCAACCGTTACCCGAACTTTTCGGCGTACGCGCGCGTCATCTCGGTTGAGTTGCTGACCCGCTACCTCAGAAACATGCTGACGGTGGTGACCACGTCACTGAACCACACGCAAGTGGACAGCAAGGACATCGCTTTAATCATGTCAGACATCGACCGCGCTCGCGACTTCACCAATGGACTCTCAGACAAAGCGAAACGTGTGATATTGACCCAAGAGCAATTGACGCAGGCGTATAAAGAGAGCGACTCGGAAGCGATGAGCAAAATCAACAAACAACTGCTGCAGAACCTGTCCTTTGGAGGCTAATGTGACACTCGAATATTACACTTACACCCAAGGCGCGGCGATACAAAAGGCGCTCAATGCCATCGCCACTTTTTTTGTCAGCCAATCGTTCGCCTCAATGATGTCCATCTCTTTGATGATAGGCGCCGCGATGACATACGCGTACTTTGTGGCGACACGTAACCCCAAACACATCTACATTTGGGCCATTGTGTTCGCCCTGGTGCCTTCGATGTTGATAAAACAAACCGTCACCATGCAAGTCATCGATAAGACCGAGCCAACGGCGGGGTATTCGGTGGCCAACGTGCCCTATCTCATTGCCCTGCCGACGTGGTTCTTTTCGACCATGATGGTCGGTACAGCCGACGCCATCGAGTCCATTTTTACCACCACCGACGATGAGCGTTACGGTCGCACCGGCATGATGTTTGGGTCCGAGTTGTATCAGTTGTCGCGTCAAAGTGATTTAAAAGACGTGGCGCTGCGCCGGTTATGGAATGACTTTTTCCAAAACTGCATTATTGGCGACATCCAAATCAATAAAAAGTACACCTGGAACGCACTCATGAACGCGCCGGACACGTTTGCTTTCTTAGATACCAAAAACATGAGCCCACTGCGCGGTGTGATACTCAACGACCTCAACCAAACCTTTAAAACCTGCGAAGAGGTGTACCCTGACATCAAGGCCCAATTCACCACCTCCGCGGCGATTGAGCTCGATTTGATTGCGACCTACCTGCACGGCGACAAAGCGTCGACCTATAAGGCGCACGTAAAAAATGCGATGTCGAACAGTTATCAGAAATTCATTGGTATCAGCAACAACGCGGTCGATGTCCTCAAGCACAACATGGCGATGAACGCGATGCGTTACAGCATCAACACCCTCGACCCGTCCGCCAGTGCGATGAATTACGCGTACACCTCGAACAAGATGCAACAAACCTCGATGTGGGCGACCCTTGGCATGCAGGCCAGAGAGTTTATCCCGATGTTGCATACGATGCTCTTTACCCTGTTTAGCTGTTTAGGGTTCATGGTCGCTGCGGCGGCGCTCATTCCGGCGCTCACCAAGATGGTTCTGACCAACTACATCAAGACGTTCGCCTACCTCGCCACTTGGCCGGCCCTGTTTGCGATACTCAATGCGATCATGACGTGGACACTTGAGTCGCACTCAAGCGCGACCGCGAATCCAATGCGAGGACTCTCATTATCGAACAGCAATGCGATTGATGAGCTGCACATGCGCTACGGCTACATGGCCGGATTTTTGATGATGACCATTCCAGTGCTTGCGGGGAAAATATTGCAAGGGGGCGTGGCCGCGGCGCAAGCCATGAACTACCAACTGGCGGGGATGATCAACAGTACCAACGCCCGCGTCTCTGCGGCGTCTTCCACCGGTAACATGGACTTTGGTAATCTGCAAATGCAAAACCACAGCCTCAATAACACCTCAGCCAACAAGTTTGATGACAACATGCTGCTCAGAACCGGGATGAACACCGCGCAGCAGCGGGATGGGTCAAGCATCACGAGCTTACAAAATGAAGATGGCCGCAGGCTGTATAACGCGCAGGAAGCGGAATCCAAACCCTTATGGCAAGCGCAAGCCTCGAACATGCTGCAAAACAGCGTCAACGACCAATATTCGGACGCAAAAACCGCGCAGACGCAGAATATGAACAGTTTCAACGACAGCTTCTCGAAAGGCTTCCAGCAAAGTGACCGTTGGAACGACAACTGGAGTAAAAACCGCTCTTATGGCGACGGTCAAACGATGTCGACCGAAGGGCAAATCAGTCAATCCCACTCGAAAATGGACTCGGCGATTCAGAGTGTGTCTGAGACCATGGGCTGGACGCATGATCAAGCGCAGGCGTATGTGGCGGCGAAAAATGCCGGCGTTGAAGTGGGCACCCCGAAATTCTTTGGGACGAGCGCCAAAGCCGGTGCCAGTTGGAGTGAGGAGGATAGAGAGTCATTCAATCACATGAACGCAGAGCAGAAACAAGCCTTAGCCCAAGCGACTTCGCAATACAGTGAAGGGGCGACGGAGATGCAGCGTGCAGGCCGCACACTCGATGCGAAAGAAAATCGCAGTGAAGCTGAGCAATACGCGCACGACTTTGCGATCAATGCGCAGCGCACTCAACAAACCGCGGCCGCGGTCAATGAATCGAACGCACAGGTCGACAGCCTAAGCCACATGCAATCGAGATTGAAAAACGACACGGTGAATTTCAGTGCCAGTGCCATCACCGGTTTCCAGCAATATTTAGAGAAATCGACACGTGGAGACACAGAAAAAATGGCCCGCTTGATGAACGCCAGTCAACCGGAAGACATGCAAGACGTTAGGCGCGCTTTTGAGGACTACACCCGTACCGATGGCTTTCAGGAGCAATACGGCGTCAACACCTCAAAAACGTCACTCAATGAGCTCAAATCTTTGTATCAGCCCAAGGACTTAGGGCAAACGCCAACGCTCACGCCTGAGCAAAAAACGCTGGCTAATACAGGCGCTGAACAATCGTTAGCCCAAACACAGGAGGTGGCCGCTGATATGTTTAAGGTCAATGAGAGTGGCGAGTTGTTTGTCGACAGTGCTTACCATAACGTGAAAGGGAATGCTTTACTCTACGCGGGACATTTGCAAAATGAGGTGCAGACGGCCCCAACCCCGACCGTCGAAGGCAATCATGGGGTGCAAAATAAAGTCGAGGCGGAAGTCGATACTACACCCATTAAATCGACTGAAGTGGCCAATTATCCCGTTGCGGGCTATCCCCTCATGCCGCCTAAAGATAATGGTTAAAAACACAGCGCTGTATATTTAAACACATAGTAAACTGTGTTAATATGGTGCCTATATTGGTGAGGGTTGGAGTGACATATGAAATGGATAATAGGCGGTTTACTCAGTGTGTTGGTGAGCCTACCGGCTATGGCGCAGCCGTGGCACAAAAGCCCCGCGTTAGAGCAGCTTATCGTGAAACTGAACACCAAGTACCAATCGGATGACTTATCAAAATATAAGCAAGAGAAGATGGAACAGGTCGACAACCTGTCCTATTTCATCCGCTACCTTGACCAACCTGGCACCGAACAGAACGCTAAGCTCAAAGCGTTTTTGTGGGGAATGCAAGCCGCGCACATCGGCAGTATTAACCAACAAATCCAGACCAATGTGGTGCCGTGGTTTTGTCCAGCAGGCGGCAGCTTGAAAACGGTCAGTCACAACGCGAAAAACCCGACCGAGTTCATAGAGAACATCATTTGGGAGGCATTAGAAAGAGATTTAAAACACGATCCAAAAGCTTTCGATGAGTTTGATGGTGTTGCTGCGTTTAGTTATACAACAGGCTTGATTATGTATGGCTTACAAAACAAATACCCGTGTTACGACCAAGTGCCGCAATCGCACCGTTTGGTGGGCTTTAAATACTAGCCTCCTTAACGCCAACCACACTCTAAAAAGGCACGCCACACGGAGTGCCTTTTTCATGGGTGATAACAACGAAGATATTCTTCCCCCCGCCACTGGCACCCAAGTTAGGCGACTGAAGAGGCGCCAAGCTTGCTTGATTACGCTTGGAGAAAACCAATGCAAGATACCGTCGTTGTCGATTCCAATAAAGATTGATCGTTTTTGCGCAATATCAGGGCATGTGGAACGCAAGAGTTAGATCATCGGCTCTAAACGATTTATGTCCAAATATCATTCAATCTCGGTCTTACTCCGTAGGTCTTAAACCCTAAATCATTGTTGCAATGATTTAGTTGGTTTGCTTTATGACCGTCCATTAAGGTGTACTTTTCGTCGATTCGGTATGAACTTTGGTTGAATCAAAAAGATGTCAATTCTTGCTGTAAATCGCTCTGAAAGTGTCACAAACTTACAATGCCTTTTGGATGTGCATTGCCTTGGTTAAGTGTCGTAAATTTTCGCTAAGAGCGTTTGAGGCGCTATGAGGTCTGTTTCTGGTGGCTAACTCGCGGGTTTTACATAATAGGAATAATGAACACCCGTTTTTGAAAGGTTGCACATCATTTAGTTGCAAAATCATCACTAAAAGTGATACAACTTAATAACTTAATAACTTAATAACTTAATAACTTAATAACGTGAAGGCGATGAGAAAAATAATATTACTGACGAGTTTGTTGAGTGTTCCTGTGTTTGCCGATACGGGGTCTACTCAGTTTTTTATTGGTGTGCAAGGGGGGTATCAATGGGCTTCCGATGATACTTATCAACACTCAGACCCAAATGGAGCGATTGGGGGGATTTATGGTGGGTTGCAGCTATCTCCAGCTTGGCGTTGGGATGTCGGCTATCAATATCATGATGACTTAAAGGCGGATGCCACATCGGTCAATGTTAAAACGTGGTTAATTGAAAGTGCCTTACGTTACGATTGGTATCTGCAAGACAACGTGAGTCTGTACGGGAGACTTGGTGCATCCTATTGGGATATGGAAAAAAAGTCGCTTTCGTCAGATAAGCTCAGTGCGACCGGTTTCTCTCCTTTAGGTGAGGTCGGGGTGAGTTATGTCTTTACGCCGAGTTTCAGTTTATCCGTCGGCTATCAGTACATTGATGGTCTAGGTAAATCAAACACCGGAAAATACGATAGCCACGCAGCGTTGGTAAGCCTTGCTTATACCTTTGGGCAGACTACTCAACCCGCGCGAGTTGATTCCTCCAACGTTCAGTTTCAAGACTAGGTCGTATTGTTATGAATCCATTTTTTAAAGGTTTTCTTGCCCTTGTGGTTTTACCGCTACTAATTCTATTAAGCGGCTGTAATTCAGAAGGTGCGTTTATGGCCACCAAAGATGGCAGCACCAGTAATACGGTGGACGTGAATGTTTCGGCAGCGTTCATTACTGCCATTCAAGTAACCCCTTCGCCTGTGAATATTGCGAAAGGTCAGACTCAACAGTTAACCGCAACAGCGACGTACAGTGATATGACTTCATCTGACATCTCTAGCTCAGTGACGTGGACACCTATCGATACGGATACGGCTACCGTGTCACCAACCGGTTTATTATCTGCGGTTGAAGTGGGTAATACTACACTTATGGCCACCAAAGATGGCATCACCAGTAATACGGTGGACGTGAATGTTTCGGCAGCGTTCATTACTGCCATTCAAGTAACCCCTTCGCCTGTGAATATTGCGAAAGGTCAGACTCAACAGTTAACCGCAACAGCGACGTACAGTGATATGACTTCATCTGACATCTCTAGCTCAGTGACGTGGACACCTATCGATACGGATGCGGCTACCGTGTCACCAACCGGTTTATTATCTGCGGTTGAAGCGGGTAATACTACACTCACGGCCACGAAGGATAGTGTGACCAGTAACATGGTGATGGTAAATGTTACTGGGGCGGTCATTACTGCCATTCAAGTGACGCCTTCGTCTGTGAGTATTACGAAAGGTCAGACTCAACAGTTAACTGCAACAGCGACGTACAGTGATATGACTTCATCTGACATCTCTAGCTCAGTGACGTGGACACCTATCGATACGGATGCGGCTACCGTGTCACCAACCGGTTTATTATCTGCAGTTGAAGCGGGTAATACGACACTCACGGCCAGCAAAGGTGGTTATTCCAGTAATACCGTTAACGTAACCATCACGCCTGGCTTTATCACATCGATTCAAGTAACGCCTTCGTCTGTGAATATTCCGAAAGGTCAGACTCAGCAGTTGGTGGCGATGGCGACATTCAGTGATATGACGACTTTTGACATCTCTAGCTCAGCGACGTGGACATCTATCGATACGGATACGGCTACCGTGTCACCAACCGGTTTATTATCTGCAGTTGAAGCGGGTAATACGACACTCACGGCCAGTAAGGATGGTAAGACCAGTAGTCCGGTTAACGTAACCGTCAGGCTTGCCTTTATCACATCGATTCAAGTAACGCCTTCGCCTGTGAATATTCAGAAAGGTCAAACTCAGCAGTTGGTGGCAATGGCGACATTCAGTGATGTGACGACTTTTGACATCTCTAGCTCAGCGACGTGGACATCTATCGATACGGATAAGGCTACCGTGTCATCAGATGGTTTATTGACAGGTGTTGAGGAGGGCAGTACGACACTCACAGCCAGCAAAGATGGTGTGACCAGTAGTCCGGTGGGTGTGAGTATATGTGCTGATTTGGCGGGTGCATGTATTGATATCTTCGATACAGGTAATGGTAAGTTATTTACCAGTTCACCATCAGTGGCTTACCTAGACAGCATTGGCGGTAGTGCTAATAACGGTATTTTATCTACAGACGACACTTACGGCCCTGAGGGTAGTTTTTACCAATTCGACCAGAATAATGCATCTCTACTGTGCGATAGCTATAACACCTATAAACTCGGCGGACGAACGAACTGGCATTTAGCAAAAAGAGACGAGTTAAAAAATGAGCTATCCGACGTATCTGGTAATATGTTTACCGCGCGCGGTTGGCCGACCATCCTCAGCTATTGGTCGGCGACTACTTATGCTGCTGGTATCCATTACGACGTAAACCTGGGCGAAGGCGTCGTTGTCTCTAGCTTTTCGAGCTCCAAGCGCTACGCATCCTGCGTCTCAAGTCCTTATGTGATAGTTTAGCGTACTGATGGATTAGGTGAGCATTTAACGTAACGTCACTTAATACGCACCTAAACCAATACTTTTGCTAGTGCGATGTTACTCATCGCACTAGCTCTTCACAAGTAAATTTGCCATACCTGTAGTTATTGATGGTTTTCTAATTTAGCAAAAGAACTTGCAAGGTTTTGTCCAAAAACGTGTTTCAGATGATTGGCTTCAAGTGTGATCACCAAGCGATTCTGTCGTACCTTAATTACCAAGTAACATGACGCCATAAGAGATGGCCTAAGAAACAGCCTTCAACATTCAGCCCTTAGAAATAAAGGGGTGGCGACTCACATTGGACTTTCCTCTGAAATAGGTACAGCCCCCCTATTCGTTTAAATGCTAGAAGCTCATTAATGGTATTTTATTCGTATTATGGTCATATTTCGGCGCTTTTTTTGGCGTCTCCGAGCCCTTTCATAAATACCGTCTCTGACTTCAGTAAGGTATCATTCTCGTCGAAATGTTGGGTCATTGTGGGCTTATCTCTCGTGATAAATAAGCCCAGCAGGCCTGGCTATGATAAGTAAGCCATTGTTTGAGTAAAAGGAAACTAGCGCTTAATCAAAAAATCATCAATGGATTGACCCGCATCTAATTTCGTTTGAATGGCCGCAGGTGTGCGACCTTGTCCTGTCCATGTTTTTTCAGTGCCGCTCTCATCAGTGTATTGGTATTTCGCGGGTCTTGATTGACGAATTTTTTTTGTTTTTGGCTGTCCAGAGAGCGCTGCCAGTAAGTCCTCTACCCCTATTCCACTCTCTGACATTTGTTTTGCCATTTCAGCCACTTTGGCCTCTTTTTCTGCGCGCGCTTCACGTTCAGCTTCTTCGCTTTCCTGGCGTTCCAGATACACGGTTGTTAATTTATCCAGTGCGTCTTCAAGCTGCTCAAAAGTTAATTCTCGAGAGAATGCTCGCAAAGTGCGAATGTTCAGTAACGTTTTAATCATTGGGTTCATGTTAAGCCTATTTATTGTTGAGTTTTTATATGACTAAGCGGCTGCATATATAATGCTTGTCGAAGTGTGTGTCAAAATTCATTTGAAAGTAGTGATGCTTTGTTAACTGGGTCTCATATAAAAGCTTAGATGGCACAGAGGGGGAGAAATAAAGAGGTCATTGTCCAACAACGCGCTTACCACTCACTTTTGGGGGAGGAAATGCGATGCAAGAGTAAGTGAATCACTTCATGATCATCCACATGCTCGATTTCTACGCGATAGACACCTTGGGCTTGCACGGCCTCAATCAGCGCTTTGAGGCGCGTCGTTTTGACAGTCATCACCAAGGGTTTGATTTGGTTATTGTCTTTATCAAACCCTTCTTCAATTTCTGACTGGGTCATGTACAAGATCTCCTCTTCGCTCGCTTTGTCGGGATGGTCGAGCTTGGAAGGAAACTGGTGCTGCTCATTGAGGTCTGTCAGCATGAGATAGAGTTCATCCGCCTGTGACAATCGAGCCTGATACTCAAGGTTCAGTTGATTGACCGTCCACAACTTTTGCTCAAGATTGCCTCTGGTTTGGCGACCAATAGTGAGCATGGTTTTTAGGTCGTTTTTGCACACAGAGAAATGAGCCTGCTTTACTTTCGGTTTGAGGTATTTCACCAAGAAGGCATTGCGTTTCTTGACCGTCCAAAACCCGCCTTGCTGACTCATGGTGCAATAGAGCGTCAGCAGTGAATGGGTAACCAGCTCATCCAGAGCTAGGTAGTGTTTTAAATTTTGACTCATCAAAGCGCTCTGTTTATCCAATCAGTCGCACAGTGTATCAAATCCCCAATGAAAATCATGGCGTAAGCACAGCCTTTCCTTTGAATGGCAGTGAACACGTTCATTTCACCACTTTACCTTCAACGCCAACTCTTAAATAAGGAGCGACGATGCGTACCCGTAAGAAAAGTAACCATTTTACCCGAGGTGGCCAAGTCACCTTCCATTCCATTCGAATGTTATTTCAAGTCAACAACACCCTCATCAAGTTCATTGGTTTTGGGATGTTATTGGCTACCCTCGCCCTGACACTGTGGCAAGCTCCGCGTCACGCCTTTTGGGGGGAGTTCTATTACTGGCGGAACATTTTATACGCTAAGTTCGGCAAACCATTAGACAGCTTGGTGACCACAGTGTGGGACGGTGAGCGCTACCAGTCCACGCTCGCGTCTCAGCTTGAAAATGTCGTGCTTCTCGATATTCACGCCGAGGTGTGGCGAAACTTCCAAGTCTATTACCTCATTTCGATGTTGGTCGGATTCTTCATCTTTTATCTGCTGCAGCGTTTTTTCAAAGAGCAAGGCGAGAAACAGAGTGAAGACTTTCATGTGCGTGGTTTTCGCCTGGTTGAGCCACAAGTCTTAACTAAGATGCAAATTAAGCGCGCGAAAGTGAACCGTAAACGCGGTTATGGCGATGGCACCATTTCTAAATTTAAGATTGATGGCCATGCGCTGCTCAAACAATCGTTTGAGGTGCAACATCTGCTCATCGATGGCACCACGGGCTCGGGTAAATCAGTGATGATCCGCAAACTGGTGCGATGGATACGAGCGCGTGGCGACAAAGCCATCATTTACGACAAAGGGTGTGTGTTCACCAGTAAGTTTTATCGCCCTGAGACCGACGTCATATTGAATCCGTTTGATGCTCGATGCGCGAATTGGGACGTGTGGTGCGACGCGAAAGACGCCCCCGACTTTGAGAACATGGCGGCGGCCCTCATCCCACAACACGGCGATGGCGATCCATTTTGGGTTGACTCAGCGCGCACCATTTTTTCATCCACCGCCTTTCGCATGAGCCAGGACAATAAACCCGCGACGACCGCACGCCTATTGAGTTTAATTTTGACCAGTGAGCTTGAAGCGTTAGGTAATTTTCTTGAAGGCACCGAGGCGGCCGCCCTGGCATCGAAGGACATCAAGAAAACCGCGATTTCCATTAAATCGGTGTTGGCCACCTACATGAAAAGCATGCGTTTTTTAGACGGTCTTGATGATAAGCATCGAGACCAAGCGCTGCAGAAGAAGTTTTCTATTACAGACTGGGTGCAAGACGATAAGCAGACCGGGTTTTTGTTCTTATCGAGTAACGCGCAGCAGCATGCGTCACTTAGGCCGCTCATCTCCATGTGGTTGGCTATCGCGTCCAACGCCATTTTAGGATTAGAAGCCGATGAAGACCGCCGCATTTGGGTCTTGATGGATGAAATGCCCAGCCTTCACAAACTGCCAGAATTGGGGTCCATCATAGCCGAAGTGCGAAAATTTGGCGGGTGCTACTTAATTGGTATCCAATCGTACGCGCAGTTGGTGAAAACCTATGGCAAGAACGCCGCCGATGAGATGTTTGATTTGTTGAACACGCGCTTTTTCTTTCGTGCTCCTTCCGCACAAATGGCGCAAATCTCTTCCAAAGACTTGGGGGAGCAAGAAGTCGATATTTCTAAAGAAAACGTGTCGTACGGTGCGAACACGCTGCGTGATGGCGTGTCATTGGGCCATCAAACGGTCACAAGACCGGTGGTCTCGCCGAGTGAAATCCAAGCTTTGGATGATTTGCAGTGTTACTTACGCACGCCAGGTGTCGATCTCATCACTAAACTGGATTTGGAGTTCGATGTCATGAAAGACATCTGCCCTTCTTTCAAAAAACGTAGCGTGACATTGTCACAGCCTATGCAGGAGGCCTATGCCCAAGCCACCTACTACGAAAGCGTCGCACCGAGCCTTCACCTATCTAAAGAAGAGCGGCAACCCCTTCTCGACCTGCAACAAGCCAAGTTCGATTCAAAAGAAGAGATGCTCAACGAGGCAAGCCAAATGAAAGAAGTGATGCAAAGTGACACCGTGCAAGCGATGGTCGAGTCAAAAGCTCAAGACAATCACGAGTACCAGGAGCAAGCGCAAGCGCAACGCACCATTGAAGAGCAAGCCATCTCGCCGGAAATAGAGATGGAAGCGGGCGATATGGTTGAATAGCGCACCAAATAGTCGATAGCCACACAAGACAGAAATAGGTCATTGCATCCCAAGTCTATTAGATATTTTCATGTTACCGAGTTTGTCTAGATTCATCGTGTCAAAAAGTGCACTGACTCAATCTTAGTTACTACTAAACATTTAGTTATAGTGCACTAAAAACGTACATAGAGCCTTATCATCTCGAATCATCACTATTCAAAGCCTTGCAATGGCAAGGCTTTGTAATTCCGTCTCCCGTTATTACCACCGCTCAGTTTTGCTGCTAGCGGCGATTTGCGTTGCACAAGGAAAATACTCATGCTTTCTATTAGCCCATTGAAATCCGCTTCTGGCGCTGCCAAATATTACCTCACCGAAGAAACCCCCAAAGACCTACCTGACGTCTCTTTAGAAAAAGACGTGGGCGATAACTATTACCTCAAGGAAAAAGGCCAGGGAGAAAACACCTTCTGGCATGGCAAGCTGGCCATCGAAGCGGGACTGGCGGGAAAGCCCGTAGAGCAAGCCCCCCTAGAGTCGGTGCTCTCTGGCAACCTGGGTGGTGAAACCATTAAAGGGAAACGAAATGATCATAAATCGGGCTTCGACCTGACCTTTTCTGCACCTAAAACCGTCAGCGTTCTTGCGCTTGTAAGTGGCGACCATCGACTTATTGAAGCGCACAATAACGCAGTGAAGTTCGCCTTAACAGAACTAGAAAAAGACGTGGCACAATTAACTACCATCAACAAAGAGGGAGCACGCGAGTTTCACAACACCGACTCGATGATATTCGCAGTCGTGCGCCATAAGACCAGCCGTGAAAACGACCCACAGGTCCACTCTCACGCGCTAGCCGCTAACATGACGCGCGATCAAGAAGGAAAACTTCGCACGCTTGCATCCAGCCTAAAACAAAAAGGGGGCGTGATTAACGGCACTGGCGAGCGCATTTACAACTTCCAAAAATACTACGGTATCTTGTACCAGAGCCAATTAGCTAAAGAGGCAGAAACACTCGGTTATTCCACGCGAGGCGTCGGCAACGGTCAGTTCGAAATCAGCGGTGTCCCTCAGCCTATTCTTGATGCGTCGTCCACTCGCAAACAACAAATTGACCAACGCACACTCGATTTAGGCTTTGACTCGCGCGCGGCGAAAGACGTAGCCAACCTCGATACTCGTAAAAGCAAAACCTACCAGAGCAGTGACAGCCTCAACAAACAGTGGCAAAGCACCGTAAAAGAGCAAGGGTATGAGCCCGAAGAGCTTGTCACCATGGCGCAACAAGTAAAAGAAGCGCAAAACACCCCACCACTTGGTGAAACCAAAGCCGCCATCAGCAGAGCCATTGACCATCTAGGGCAATACAGCACCGCGTTACACCTTGAAAAAATCATTGAACTCACCGCCTCAGAGTTCACCAAAGGCGGCGTGCAACTCAACGCCCTTGATATCAAAAAAGTCGCGGATGAAATGATTAAACAAGGCGACTTGATAGGACTCAGTCAAAAAGGGCAATACACCACCAAAGGCTTAATTGATAACGAGAAAGCGCTTATCGACAGCACACAAGGACGGGCGCATCACATGCGTAAACACGTTGAATCCAACACGCTCAACAAGCTCGCTATCCCTGAAAGCCAGCAGCGCCTATTGACTGACCTGTACCACTCCACCAAACAGTTCCATGTGGTGAATGTACACGGCTCATCACAAAGCATTGCGCAGCAGCTACTCAATGTAGGCAATCACAGCGGTAAGCGTGTCCAATTGGTCTCCCAAAGCGTGAAAGCCAAGACAGAGGGCATGGAGAGCGTACAGCGTAAGAGTCAAACACTCAGCGCTTGGGTTGGTCAGCTCTTTTCACCAGAGCAGCGCCACACCACCCACAGCTTATTGCAAAGCGATACGCCGCTGACCAATAAAGACGTCTTGCTCATCGATGGCGCCAATAAGATGAGCGCCAATGAATTGTTGGCCCTCACCGATAAAGCCAAACAATCGAGCAGTAAAGTAGTGATGCTTAACCGCGTATCAAGCCGCCAGGGATTTAAAGCCAATAACGCTATCTCGCTGTATCAAAAAGGCAATGTGGAGAGTCACTCTTGGGTTGGCAAGCGAGCCAGCCATACCCACGTGAAACTGCATGACAATGATACCGATAGGATAGCGCGGGTGTACTCAGGCCTCCCCGATAAAGCCAACACGCAAGTGATTGCCACTTCCAGCGTCGAGCAGCGGCGGTTAACCGAAGCGATACGGGGCCAACTGAAAAATACCGGCGCCCTCGCCAGACACGAAACCACCCTATTTACTCAAGTACCTCACTACCTCTCTAAAGCGCAACAACCCCTCGTTCAACACTACAAACCAGGCATGACACTCACCCACTGGGAGAAAAACAAACCTCAGAGTTTTGTCATCGCCAGTATCGACAAAGAGAGCAACACCATGACCGCACTCAGTCAACGCGATGGACAATCACACACCTTTGACCCGTCCAGTCGCGCCTTTAGGCACATGAAGATGCAAATCAATAAACCGCAAAGTCTCAATATCGCCCAAGGCGAACGCCTTCAAACGCTAGGCAAACACTTCCCTGCGGGCTTGGACGCGAACCAAAGCTACCTTGTCACTCACCTTGACAAAGAAAGCCTCACGCTTGAGAGCAAAGGGGAAACGCAGCGCGTCAACTTAGAGAGCCTAAAAGACGCGCCGCTGCAATACGACTACGTTCACGGCGCCCACCATATTGAGCCAAAAGCCCATACTTTACTGTCAGGCAAAGCATTTACCCTATCTAAGCCCCTGATAAACGACCTGACTGAAAAAACAGAGCGCCTTGATATCTTCACCGACAAACAGGACAAAGCCCAAAGCGCACTTGAAAAAGAGCAGGTTTCCCCGTCAGCCATTGAGCGCGTACTGCAGACGCAAAACGTCAACGACCGCTACCTAAACGACGCCACCCAAGATTTACTAAAGCAGGATGTCAGTCAGGCGCTGTCAGCACTGGCCAAATCGCAAAACGCCCCACTCATCGAAAAAGCGGTCAGCTTTGCCCTGAACCACCTCTCAGAGCGAGAAGCGGCGTTTAGCCAAAAAGCCTTAGTAGTGGAAGCGGTGCGTTACGCCTTTGAAGAAGCCGGAGGCTCTATTACCAAAGAGCAGGTTGAAACAGAGCTGACTAAACGCAGCGACACCCTCTCTGCAGAGTACAGTGACGGCACACGCTGGACGACGCAAGCCGCGCTGGAGACTGAAAAGCGCATCTTGCAAAACATCGATGATGGTAAAGACCAACATCAACCTTTTGCAACGCCTAAGCAGGTGCAAGACTTTCTCGACACCAAGCCTCGCCTAACTCAAGGGCAAAAGGACGCCATCACCCTTATCTCAACCACCAAAGACAGCTTTGTGGCCATCCAAGGGTTAGCCGGTACAGGTAAATCCACCATGCTTGAATCCAACATGGAACTTATCCAGTTAGTGAAAGAAGCCAGCCAGCAACCAGAGCAAAACGTGATTGGGCTTGCGCCCACTCACGCTGCGGTAGCAGAGCTCGAAAGCAAAGGCGTGAAAGCGCAAACCCTGGAAAGTTTACTCTCTGACATCCGACAAGGAAACCGCGATGCCAGCGACTACCAACACACCTTGTTCTTTCTCGATGAAAGCTCCATGGTCAGCAACAAGCAAGCCGATGAGTTCACAAAGCTGGTCAATGACAGTCAGTCCAAAACAGCCAAATTGGGCGATAAAGAGCAGCTTTTATCACTCAGTGCCGGTAAACCCTTTGATCTGGCCATAAGCCAAGGCCGCATCGATACCGCTTACATGACCGATATGGTACGTCCACAAAATGACACCTTGCACAACGCACAGCAAAACACCATTGATAAACAGCCGCTCAGCGCCCTAGATAAACTCCAGCAGCAAGCCCCTGATACCCAAGGCAACCGCCAGCATGTCATTTCTACGCTGGATGAAAACGACAAAGACCGACGCAGAGCGCAGCTCACCGCCACAGAGAAGCTGCCTTATGTGGTCGCCAAAGACTATTTAGAGCGCACCCCTGAAACGCGAGACAACACACTGATTATCGCGTACACCAACCAGGAGCGAGACACCATCACCGAACACATCCGTGTCGGCTTGATGAAAAAGAGTGAGCTAGGCAAAGAGAACGTCATCGCAACGAGGCTACGCTCAATCGGCGCGACCGGGGAAGAGCTCACCACCATGATGCCGTATCAAAAAGGCTTGATACTGAGCACCAAGCCCGGTGAGTACGCGGCAATCACTCACGTAGATTCTGAGCATGGCGTAGTAACACTTCAAGACGCGAGTACAGGTAAGACAAGGCCGTTCTTACCGCGTAACCGTGATCACCGTTTCACCACCCTGTTCTCTACGTCAGAAAAGCCACTTTCAACCGGCGATAAAATCATCACCCGTTTTACCGATAAAGAGCGCAGCATTAAAGCCAACGTGGAGTACCGCATCACGCAAGCGACTACAGACCGTGTTATCGCTCAATCTAAGACAGGACAAACACTCAACCTTAACCCTAATGCGCTTAAAGACGGGCACTGGGACTATGCCTACAGTCGAACCGCAGACATGGCGCAAGGGTCCACCTATCAACACGTCATTAGCGCGATACAAAGCAAAGGCGCACTGACCAACTTAAGACGCGCCGGTATCGATGTGACTCGTGCCAGTCAGCACATTCGGCTCTATACCGACAACACAAAACAACTGGTCAAAAGCTGGCTTTCTAAAGAGAGCCATAAAGCCAGTGCGATAGAAACCCTTAACCAAATCCCACCCAAAGACACCACTTACTTTAACCGTAATGCCCTCCCTCACGAGGACGTCCGATTCCAAAATAAAAGCGGTGACTTTGACTACAACACATTTAAGGAGCACATCAATACGCAACTACCCAAATACACCGAAAGCCTCGCCATTCAGTTATTAGGCCAGCCGAATCAATCCAAATCAGACCGGGATTATTTAACCTTTGGCATTGGTAAATCCGCCATTAAAGTGACCTTAACCGGAGAGCATCGAGGGTATTTTAAAGACTACACCACGGGCGAAAAAGGCGCATTGATTAACCTAATCATGAGTCATAATGAAATGAATTATAAAGCCGCGATGAATGAAGCGCACAAGATGCTCAATGAGCCAGATAAATATCAATTGGAGGAAAACAATAAACACGACAAATTACTGAACACCACCCCAAGGCATATTGCGCAGTTTGAAGAGCGGGCTAAAGATTATATCAATCAAAGCTTACCGATGGATAACACGTTGGCCCAAACGTACTTAAACAAGCTCGGTGTCAATAACATTGAAAATAACCAGGTTAAGTTCCACCCAGCGGTCTATTCATCCGAAGATAGATCTCTTCATCCTGCGATGTTAACCAACATCCACAATAAAGAAGGTGAAACTAAAGCCATTGAAGTGACCTATTTAGACACTCAAGGAAATAAAGACACCTCCCTAGATATTAACCCAAGAACCCTAGGCACAAAGTCCAAACAATTAACCCAATTCCATCAAGGAGAGAATTTAAACACCACCATCATCAGTACCTCGATTGAGAACTCTTTCTTAATTCGAGACCAAACCCAAGGACAGATTGATATTATCAATGTCAATCATAAGAACGATATTCAAAACATCTCTACCGATGAACTGAGACAGAACATCATTATTGTATTAAATCACGGCAACCACGATTTAAACCCGAACAACATTGAGAAAATCGTCGAGAACTTTAATGGTCGAGACATTCAATTCATGTCAGATGATAATCTTAAAGAGGACATTAAATCGTGCATTGATAAACTAGATCGAGATAACAGCGCACATAGCCTTGAATTAAATGAGACGCACACTTCTCATCAAGAGAGCGAACTAGACACCCTCAACTATAATGAGAAAAAAGAAACCGACAGCCAATCGCTCGACCACTTTGAGCCAAAAGAATATTCACCTCAACAAGAGATGGCATTGAATCACTCAGAGAAAGAGAGCCATTGGGAAGACAGAGAAATCGACAGAGAGTTAGAGCGATAATATAAGGGTAGCCAGTGGCTACCCTTTTTTTTCGCCTTCAAGATACTCGTCGACGCTTTTATCAACCAAAGCGGTGTTGGATTTTCTTTGCTCAATCGAATCCGCTTTATTCTTATAATATCCCTCCCCATCAAAGCTATGCGCCAAATTTAAATTTAGCACGCCTTGTACCTGCCTAACCCTACGATACGTTTCTTCCATCAACTCACGGTTCGACGGCCGCTCATCGTCACTGTCATTCAGTTTGATGCGCAACGCCAAGGTAAAAAGCTGACGAGTTGCCTCGGCATCACTTAACTTTTCTCTGTCTCTGAATTTCTTAAAATCTTGCTCTAGCTTCCCTCGAAGGGAGCTTTGTAAAGGGTAAGAACGTGACATGATTTAGCTTTTTCTCCTCAATGAATGTCAATGAAGCCCACCTTTAAGCCCCAATGAAATCCAATAAATTCTCAATGTAAACCCATTGTACTTAGTTTCAAAAAAACCGCTACAACCTTACTGCTAAAGGGTTAAATAACAATTTAATTAAATCCCATTGAATTTAGATTGAAATCACCACAATCCCTTACACAGAAAGGCGTCAATGACAATTCAATGTGATTACATATTTTTACACTGGGATTTTAGCGGCTAATTAGTTGAGATTTTGAAAATTTTTTCACGCTCTACTTTGCCTCCAATACCAACTGTAAGCTATTGTTTTTATTGCCTTTATATTTCTCACAGACAACCGTTCACATTGAAATCAATGTGCCGTGGTGTGTGGTCACCAACTCAACTAACCAACAACTCAGAACGAATGATCTGAGTTCCTAATCAAAGCGACGGGAAAAACTGACAGCGAAAGACAAAAGCCGACCTGGTGGCGAATGAATCTGACGAACGAGGGATGCGGGGGATCTGGAAATTGAAGGAAGAAAGCGAGAGGAAAAGCTGAAGACCTTGCACCGTTATGGTGCAAGGTCTTTTATTGAACGTTCATCTTAAAATAAACCGATTGGACTTTTTGGATGTATATTTTCCTGGCGTTCTCAGTGCGTTTGGAAAAACCCGCATTATACGCGCCGACGCTGTTCCAGTTATAACCATGACTAGAAAAATTAGAACTTAATACCCACGCGCCAAGATGAACATTAAAGCAAGGATTATAGATATTTGTTTCATTCACATTAAATTCGGATAGTCGATCAAACCAATGGGAATTAATTTGCATCAATCCAAAGTCACGACTAACCACCTCACCGACTCTATTTTTATTTTCATTGTACGCGTTCGGTTTTAAGCTGCTCTCTACCGTGGCGATGGATTTTAAAAGCTGTGGATCGACATTATAAAATCGCCCTGCCTCATCAAAGCAAAAAGCCCAACTGAAACACGGCGATAACAACGAAAGATAAAGTAATGGTTTCATCATAAAAAAGAGCCCTAATAATAGGACTCTCATTTTATGCCATCCCATTGAGATATCAATATTCACAAGGTAATAAAATTGTGGTCACGCTGCGGTCACGTTCAGTTATTATCCAAACCGATTGATCACAAATCGTATAATTCGATATCACTCTCTCGCCTGTTTTGGTTGCTTCGTCATTGGTGATTTTATCTTCAATGCAAGTCTCTCCCCAATCTCCACTTTGGTGACGCTGCAAATAAATCGACAAGTTAGCACCGACATTATTATCTAATAACTGCTCAATACCTTGCGTATAGACCACTTTACCCAGCGAGAACGGCACGGCCGTACAAAAGTAACATTTTGCTTTCGTTTCTTCTCTATCTTGTGTAGCATTCAGAATGTTCATTAAATCTAACTCCGATGTAATTGAACATGCCTTGATATTTGATGGAACAAATATCAAGGCGCTTTAATGTTAACGCCTAATAAACGTCTTCCGTTTTACGAATATGATTAAACACTTCATAAATTTCATCGTAAGTGATGCCATACCCTTCGAGCTTTTCCACACAATCACAAATATCATTGGTGTAGAAACATTCGTGATTAAATAACTCACGACGAATGATCGCCTTTTTCCCGTTCTCTTTGATATCTTCGGCGATCCCTTCTTGAGCGATGGAATCTAAACGAGTCATTAATTGCTTGGCATTATCAACTGGGCAAATTAACCCCATGCCTAGTGATGCGTATTTCACGCTATCTTTTTTTGCCTCATCGAACTGTTGATTAGAAAAAGCAAAGAACGCCCCAGCATCATTAAAAGCCTGAGTTTGTTTGTCTTGAATATAGTGTGAGAGATATTTCATTATTTAAGTCTCCATTTTATAACTAAGGGGTATCAAGTCTTTATACTTCGATATATTGATGGCTATCTGTCACCCACCCCATGACGACAGCACGACTATTCAGCCCTACTTTATTCGTCTCAGTAATCACATGACCTCTCGCAATGCCTTGCCCCCAGTACGGCTTATTGAGTTCTGTTTCTGGGAATAAAACCGTCAGTTCTAGCCAAACACTGGAATGCCTGGCTCTTGCTTTTACATGAGCGGCAATCACGATAATATTTTCCACAGATGTTGTTCCTGATAGGACAACATCACGACTTAGCCCTACTGGGTGCACGCGCTTAGAGATATCATTTTTTGGTGAGCTTTCGTGCTCCAGCGGCGAAACGCTGGTCACTGAATTTGAATTAGAGAGAGTTAGGTTTGAATTTTGTTGCGCCATGAGGATTTTCCTTTTGTTTGAGTATCACTTTTCGGAGCCGCTTGGCTGTCCGCTCTCTCACCATCGTTCTGCTTTGCAAGGGCGCGCAGCGTTCATTTACCCTTGCAAATCAGGTTGTGGGGAGAGACGGTTAACAGCCTGCGAGCCCGTAAATGATGCGAGTGAAAGGAAATCGGCGCATAAGAAAACAAGCCTTACTCGAACTTATTCAAAGGTAGGGAAAGCAACGAGGAGGTACGACGAGGCGTAGCGAACGAAGTGAGAGGAGTGCGTTCAGGATTGCAGCGATATCCTTTTAGATAGGGGCTGTAGAGAGGCACATCCTGGGGCGGCACGCAGTGACTCACCAGGGTGATGTCACTCTTAGGCCATAGATAAAAGATACAAGCGAAAAGCCTTGCCCGAAGGGTAACGCCCAAGTTAAGCCCTTATCACGACGCTGTGCTTCAAATCCGCTTTAAACTATCATCATAAAAAACTCGTCAATTAAGCCCTATCAGCCACGCAACCACAAATTGATACCAATACACTGTAATACAATCAAACATCAATTTAATGGGTCTACAGTCCTCCTGAGAGCCAGTTTGGCGACCGCTTGCGGTCGAGCCTTTGGCTCAACGTCTTTTAGCGCGATCACAGCGTTCACGGAAATCACAAAGGAAAATGATGCCTCCAGACTAAGAGGCATCTCATTCGGTTTTAAGCGAATAAAGTAATGAGTCGTTTTGTCACAAAGACCGCGTTGGGCGTCAGTTTACGCACCCACGCTTTAGAGTATCGTGACCATTTAAAACCGTTACTTTTTAATTTTTTGCGCACCTCTTCGGCTGGAATACCGTCAAATAAAAACTTAATGCGGCCCTCTTCTTCGTACAGCTCCCAAGCCGTCCCCATTGCCTCGCCGTTACCCTGTAATGGCGCTTCGTTGTGCAACGCTTCCAAGTGCTCTAAACGCTTTCTAGTTGTTCGGATATTGGCATTACTATTCTGTAGTGCGTATGCATCAAAGCCAAACTTTCCAAAAAACTCACACGGGCGTAATAATTTTTTTGCTCTTTCTTCTGTCTGTCCGTGTGTATTAACCAAATATTCGATCTTGTCTTCCTCGGTCATATGACTAGAGCGAACGATCTTATTAACGGCTTTCATGAGTTCATGACTTTTAATCAAACCCTCGAGCTTTTTCTTCAATTTTTCAACCGCTTCTGGGTCGTCTGACGCGATACCGGCAGAGCCTACACTATCAGCGCGACGGCTCAGATATTCCGCTTTATCCTGAGCCTCTACGCTTTTACGCATGTTGGTATTGATGCTCTCCGCGTGTTTACGGTGCTTCGCTTCTGAATGGTGACCAACCAGGATTGGCTGACCGAACGGTAACATTTTCCCTAATGTACTCGCGGTATTAAATCGCTCATTAGAGACCGCTTCAGCTTTAGCGGCACGCTCTTCTAATCTATCGCGCTTCGCTTCTTGTCGCTCTTGATAGTCTCCCAGCGCTACCACTTTTCGGGTGTTATCTTGTGGTGGCGGTGTTGGCTTTTTCTCATCACTGTTAAGCGGGGAAAGATAACCGTCAATCAATGCCTTTGTCACTTGCTCAAACGTAAAGCGCACTTTAGACAAGCCCATCAATTTTGTCTCAGTCACAGCAGCGTAATAGTGGTTCAGCGTTGGGTGATCCGCATCAATATCATGTCTAAATCGCTCCAAGTCACCATTATCAAACTCGATATACATCATCGTCTTGGTGTAACCGTTATTGCGGCCCACTTCCATAGCTTCTTGACTTGCTTTTTTGTTGTAATCATCAAGGGTGTACGCATTGCCATCAGATAATAAATTGGATTCACTCCAATCAATAATCACTTGCTTCACAACGGCGGTCTTTTCCAGGTGTACGTATTGGTCGAACGGGGCAAGCTGCACCGGCTCTTTCACTTCTTCGGTGCCCTCCACTTCTGAGCATTCCCCCTCAATAATAGTGCTTTGCGCCTCCTCTCCATCCAAAGAGAACGTCATCACCACATCATTAGAAAAATGATAGATACAGTCACAGACCTGCACTTTCACTAGAGCGCCTTCACGGATGGTTAATAAAATAACCATGTCGCTGTAGTTCTTTTCGTACCAATCCCAAAATTCGGATTTATCCATCGTGACAGGCTCATTACTTCTAAAGCAATCATCCATCCCCATTGACTGAGTTTTTAAGATCAACGTGTCAGCATATTCCAACAGCTTCGTAATTTTAGCCTTCGCATTTTTACGCAACTTATGACCAGAGAAGCGCTTCAAAAATTCATTCTTGGATGAGCCTGACGGCTCAAACGGGGATACGTTTGTCGCGGATTGAACGTTAGAAGCTGTTGATGGATTAAGGATTGAGTCTGTCATAAGTTTTTCCTTTGATTAATTTTTCATTCCCGTTGTCGCCTGACTGCTCGACCCAAAATCACGGTTCATCAAAACAAGGGCGCGAAGCGTTCATATACCCTTGTTTTGGGGGTTCTGATTTGGGACGTTAAGCAGGAAGACCGCGACACGGTAATGAGAAATCAAAGGAAAAAAGACAGGCGAAAAACAAAATCCATCTTACAGATTCTTTCGTTCAGTCAGTGAAAGGAGTGAGGAGGCACGACGAGCGGCAACGAGGAAGAATGACGAGGCGCAGGCGTTCAGGATTGCAGCGATATCCTTTTAGATAGGGACTTAGATAGGCACATTCTGGGGCGGCACGCAGTGACTCACCAGGGTGATGCCACTCTTAGGCCATAGATGAAAGATACAAGCGAAAAGCCTTGCCCCGTAGGGGTAACGCCCAAGTTAAGCCCTTATCACGACGCTGTGCTTCAAATCCGCTTTAAACGATCATCATAAAAAACTCGCCAATTAAGCCCTATCAGCCACGTAACCACAAATTGACATCAATACACAGCAATACAATCAAGCACCGAGCCAATGGGCCTACAGCCCTACTGAGAGCCAGCTTGACGACCGCTTGCGGTCGAGCCTTTGGCTCAACGTCTTTTAGCGCGAGCGTTGAAGCGATCGAAGGACATAACGAGGACAAAAAAAATGCCTCTAGGATAAGAGGCATTTCAGAAAACATATTTGAACATTAAACGTTGATATGACTACCAACCCAAAACGCGGCACCGGCTACCGTCGCAATCATCGCGAAGGCTGTTGCAATAATGAGGTTTTTAAGGGAACTCACTTCATTACGAACCCCCAGGACCTCATTCCGAACCGCTTCGATCTTCTGATCGAGTTCTTTACGCGTATCATTTAACTGCTCTTGAGTGGCAGCATGAGCGGTTAGGTTGATCAGCTCTTCAACGCTTAATGTGACTTTGCTTGATTCAGACATAATAGAAACCTTATTTAATTGTCTTTAGTTTACTGCATTACGTTACCGAAGTCATTCACGCCAGAATAGGCGTGAATGAGAGACATTTTTCACTAACTAATGGTTATATCCAACCACGCTCCGCAAACGACACCACATCTTCAAAAGACACCACGAAGTGATCGAGTACTCGAATATCAACCAAGGCTAACGCGTCAGTCAGTCGTCGAGTAATACGTCGATCGGCTTGGCTGGGTGTGGCATCACCGCTGGGATGATTATGATAAAAAATGACTGCACTTGCGTTTGTGGCCAGTGACTCTTTGACCACTTCACGAGGGTAAACGGATGCGGCGTCAATGGTTCCGCTAAACATCTCTTTTGTGCGTAAAACCCGATGCTGACTATCAAGAAAGATCACCCCAAACACTTCGCTTTCATTGGAGGCGAGTGAAGTCTGACAAAATGACTTCACCAATTCAGGGGAATTGAGTGGCGTCTGCTCTGACACAAACAACTTAGATTTTAAAATGCTCGCGGCATGGCTCAATATATCTTTTTCTTCGACTGAGAAAAGGCTGTGATTAGAGTAGTTAGCAAGTACAGACATAATAGATCCCTTTTAATATTTAAAGTCGTGATGGGCGGCGCTCAGTCCGTGTTATTGGCCATACAAACTAGTTAGAAGGTCTTTCGCTATTGCTTGATGCTTAGCGGTCGTTTCAACGTTTCTCTCTTCTTTTTTCGCGTAGGCGTAATCTTCTCGCATCTGTTTTACCGTCGTCACTCGGTCACATACGCTAATGCTCACCCCTTTGCCTTTCTGGCTTTCCTCCAAGATCAAAGAGTCGGTATAACCAAACTCCTTAAGTAAAATCTCATGCACTTTGACCGCTCGAACGCTCGAATTAAAGTCAGTGGAATTCACCCAGATAAGTCCTTTTGAAACCGTCGCTGAAACGGTCGAACGAACTGCACGTTCAACGATCGGACTAGAGATATCATTTTTTGGTGAGCTTTCGTGCCCAGCGGCGAAACGCTGGTCGCTGAACATCGATTTAGAGAGAGTTGGGCTTGAGTGTCGTTGTGCCATGAGGAGTTTCCTTTCTGTTTGAGTATCACTTTTATGGAGCCGCTTGGCTGTCCCTACCTCAAACAGGGTTCTTCTCTGCAGGGGCGCGAAGCGTTCATTTACCCTTGCAGAGAAGGTTCTGATTTAGGAGGGTCAACAGCCTGCGAGCCCCATCAAATGATGCGAGTCGAAAGGGAAACTGGCACATAAGACACAAGCCCTTACTCGAACTTAATGGATGTCAGTGAAAGGAGTGAGAAGGTACGACGAACGGCAACGAGGAAGAATGACGAGGCGCTGGCGTTCAGGATTGCAGCGATATCCTTTTAGATAGGGACTGTAGAGAGGCACACCCTGGGGCGGCACGGAGTGACTCATCAGGGTGATGCCACTCTTAGGCCATAGATGAAAAGATACAAGCGAAAAGCCTTGCCCAAAGGGTAACGCCCAGGTCCACCACAGTTTTTAAGATAGTGAATTGCTAAAAAATAAAAAAAGGGGGGTTTTTCCCCACAAACACCAAAAGAAATAATTTACCCAAAAATGGTAAAATGACCTTTACATTGGTAAAGCCACTGTTAATATGTATAGAGATTTATCTTTCATGGAGTTATAGATATGAACGTCGTCCTACAGTCAATTAGACAAACCGCAATAAACATGAACCAAGAGCAATCGCACTTAGAAGAAGCGCTTAAAACGCAACTAAGAATTAACGTGACAGATGAGGACTTGGTGGATGGTGTTGACCGTCTAATTTACAACCACAGTTTGAATAAAACAGAAGTTATAAAGCAGCTTCGCACCACTAAACCGACGTTCAAAAAGAAGCTGACTGAGGCAGAAGAACTTGGATTAATTGGAGAGCACACATCACAAGGAAAAGCGCACCTTTACACTAATGATCAAGTACACATACTCATGGAACACTTTGGCGTTCCTAAATTTCACGAGCACCACGACAGTAAACTAATCGTTGTCACGAACCACAAAGGCGGTACCGGTAAAACGAGTACGACTTTAGCCTTAGCAACGGC
Organism: Vibrio echinoideorum; assembly: GCF_024347455.1. Lineage (NCBI taxonomy): Bacteria > Pseudomonadati > Pseudomonadota > Gammaproteobacteria > Vibrionales > Vibrionaceae > Vibrio > Vibrio echinoideorum. The sequence goes on along the minus strand of NZ_AP025485.1, from coordinate 34,744 downwards.
CACCGCATTGGATTTAGATCTAAATGCTCGCGTATTAATACTTGATCTTGATCCCCAAGGCTCTGCGGGACAAGGCACAATGCAAATCGCAGAAGACAGTATTTACGTTACCATGACAGATATTCTTCTAGCAGAGTTTGAGCCAGACAATGAAGATAATGCTGTGAATGCACTATTGAAAAATGGCTATACGATTGAAGAGATAATTAAGCAGTGCGCGTTTTCTACACACCTTAGTAATTTATCTGTGATTACCGCTTTCCCAAGCGATGAACGCTTTGTAGATACTTATTGGCAGCTTGATGAAAATGAGCAAGTACGCTTATTACGTAAGTTTTCAGAGGTTGTACTGCCAATCCTAAAAGAAGTATTTGATGTTATCTTTGTAGATATGCCACCCCAAGATAGCCCTATCACATGGTCAGCATTAGAAGCAGCCGAAATGCTGCTTGTTCCGGTGACACCTCGCTACTATGACTATGCTTCAACCACGAATTTCATGAGCAACCTTTCAGATCGTCTAGAGTCACTCCCATCTATGGGTAGTAATTTACAGTGGTATAAACTGGCAGCAGTAAACTATCAAGAATCAAGCAAACCCGAATACGACACGTTCCAAAAACTCATGCGCTCTGTGCGTAACAACCTGATGACGTCGACCATTGCACACAGTGATGCGTTTACCGCTACAGCTAACATTGGACGAACTGTCTTAGATATAAAAAAGTCAGAAGAAGTCTGTACCAGCAAGCAATTTGATGTGGCAGTGAGCTCAGTGAATTTATTTTATAAACAGTTCAAGAATGAATTGATTCAATTAGCAATTAAATAGGCAGAGCTATGAAACGTCCAAATAAGAAAGGCAATCTATCGATCGGTTCTGGTTTAAGTTTATCGAATCAAAATGCACCAATGATAAAAACAATTAAGTTTGGCCAGACTGACTATAAAGCTCGTCATGTAATCATTCCGGCCGCAGAGCTTGAGAGTAAGACCATAGCTCACCCTCTAAACACCCGCCACCAAGAGTCTTTGACATTGGAGGCCGTAAGAGACATTTACCCAGAAGTATTGGCAGAGGGTATCAAACAAGAGGGTGTAGCGTACTTCAACAAAGAACTAGAACGGTATGAACTTTTTGATGCGACACGTCGTCGTTTTTGTGGGATCAAGGCAGGACGAGATTTACCACTATGGGTCTTGGATGAACTGCCAAGTGCGAAAGACATTGCGGCCTATGTTGAACTGACGCAAAAGGTTAGATTTTTTTCATGGCGTGAGGTAGGTATGAAATACCTAAATTATGCAGAAGAACAAGGTATTAGTTCTGATGATTTGGTTCAAATAGGAAAAGAGTTTGGTGTCAGCATTGTCACTATTCGAAAAAAACTCAATGCTGCAAAACTAAACAAAGCACTAATCGAATCATTCCCTGATTGCGAAGGTATTCCGACTACGTTCTATACCAGACTTGGAAAGATTGAACGAACCCTCGCCAAAACGAAACTCAGCGTTGAAACCTTTGTTGAGAATGAACTTGCCTCATTCAACACCAAAGCTACCGATGTTTCTGATATTCAAGCTAAGTTACTTGAGTATTATGAGACGAAATTAGAACATTTGGTTGATGATGAGTCTAAGCCTCAGCAGAAAGTTGAGGAGTTAGCGATTTACGGAAACAAGAATACTTATGCTCGATTAAAAACCAGTGCTGACGGGCGTAAAAAATCATTTGAATTTTCCCGCTTACCGAAAGAACTAACCGAGGATATAGAGTCGTACATCCGGCAAAAACTGAGTAAAAACAGTTGAAAGCTCCCCAAAGCAAAAAGATTCCTCTCCCCTTTTAGCATAAGGGTTTATGGGAAAGGGACAGAAAAAAAAGGGGGGTTTTTCCCCGCAATCATCACAAAAATAAGACGTTCAAAATGCCAACAATACTCAGCCTTACATTTAAGGTGAAGAATTACTGATAGACCTACAAACATATAAAACTCAAATAAATCCTCAGTTTATATATTAGCTGTGAAACGCCTCAGATGTGAGGCGTTTTTGCTCTTAAAAACGACAAAGTCGCTTGGTGATAACAGCGATTAGAGCATTTTCTTCAAATGATAATTGTCCAAAACCATCACAGGCTGAACTTTTACCTGTGGCACGTTGTGATTACCTGTGGCACGTTCTACCTCAGAAATGCCCCAAAGCAAGCTAGAGCAAGATTGAGGCTAATTTCAAGACTCGCAATTTGACTTACTTTTCCTTATGTCTAGAGCGTTGACTATGTGGTCAAATTTGCTGATCCACTGCACCTACCTTTATCTAACTGGTAAGTGCTCACAGATTGAGAGGTTTATCTCGACGAATGCCTTCCATGTGTAAGTGGATGAATAGTGTTTTCGATACTGTAGTTCCACTCGACAGATATCAGGCCTCGTATCATAGATGTTGCATTGCTTATTTTCGATATTGAGGTGACGGCAAATGCCATCACCTCGATCCAACCTTTCTGTCTCTTGTGATAAATGTACGTTCGAACAGCACTTGCCACACGAGTAGCAGGGAAAGGGGGAAAGGGCCTCCTGCTTCATAAGCTCATTAACCAAGCTCTAGTGCTATCGAGGTTGTTTGACTCGAATGGTAGCTCTATCTCTCGTTTACTTACTTCTTCCGCCAGCATGAGACTTCTTTCGTGTTCGCAATCGATGGATTCCAGGCTGCTGGTAAACCTCGTCAACTCTTCTGGCGAAAGGTTGAACTCAAGCCTGGAAAGCTCAATTAAATATCGGTCGAGCTCAACGTTCACTTTCTGAAAGTACTCTAACGTTCTTTTGGCTTCTGATTTAAACTGATCGAGGTAATCCCATACCTTTTGCATTAACTGACTGTGATCTAAAAAGTAGGTGATACCGATAGTCATTAAACCCGTTGCGACAGCGCTAACGAAAGAGGCTAGTTCGGTGCCCATAGGGAAAGTCATCAAAGAAGCAAGTTGTTGGTTAAGCATAACTCCCATGGCAACGGCTACACCAGTTGATAAAATTCGTGTTACTTCACGTGCTAATGCGCCTGCGCCAAGGTTTTCTGGGTTAAAGAACAATATCTTGGCTGCCGAGACCAAGCTAGACCAGGTTTCTCTCAAGAGCTTGCCAATCAACTTTTGAGTGGTGAAAAAGATGTTCATTATGGTTGTGCTTAAGCTAGATAAAGCCCCAGCTAAGGCTCCATTTTTAAATTCATCCAAAATATCTTTGAATCGAACTTTCACTCTGTCCCAAATGTTTTTCGCCGTGGCTTTTAACTTTTCGAGAAAATTTTCAAGGGTGAAGTTATCTTCTGCATCTTTAAAGGCCTGAGGAATTGCATCTTTTAGTTCAAACCAGACCTCAGCAAGAACAAGACCTAATGCTTGTCTCACCCCCATTTTTAAGCCAGCTTGGCCAGATTCAATTGCTGTACCCTTAAAGAACTTACTGCTGGTGTAATAGCTGAAATTTATCTGCTGATCGTACTCTTGTCTTGCCTTCTTATCGGCTTCACGCATTTTTGTTTCGTCAATACTCTCGAGAACCTCGACTTGTTCGTTATGTTTAGCAATTTTGCTCTCTAATTGACGTCTTTCATGTCGTTGTTGTTTAGTTTCTGTTGGCATAGATTCTAAACGCTGCTTGTCTTTTTCTATGCTTTTTCGCTTGTTTTCGATTGTCTTTGGCACGACAGCTGTCAGAAAATCATCCATAGAATGATCTGACTTTAGGTTGTTGATGTAGTAATGGGTCGACTGAAAGTTAGAATCTTGGTTGGCAAGCTCAACGCCACTGAGGTCCGCGAGTACTCTTCCTGCATCGTCGTGGGCTTCATGGGATGAGATGATATGGTCGAGTTGTCGCTGTTCGTCAGCGGACATAGTTTTCCCGCGGTACTCATCAAATAAATCACCATTTCTTTGCTGCTTTTTGTCTTCCTTGCCTTTGGCCTTATAATTCTGGTGTGAGTGGTAAAGATCTTCCTTCTTGGTTTTGCCATTTCCATCGGTCATGATGTTACCATTAGCATCACGCTTGATGGGCTTGTAATCACCTCTATTGGCATAGTCTTGTTGAACGCTATCGGACATGTATATGTCCGTTTCGCCTTTTTGGTGCTGTCGAGCGTTATGGATCGTCGCGACATCTCCCCCTTTTTTATCTTCGAAAAGTAAAAAATCAAGGCCGAATGTGGTTACCAAGCTTTTAGTGATGGTTTTGTTTAGCTCATCGACTAACTGGAAGTTTTGTGTATTAGTTCCTGACATATTATACCGTTCCGTAGGAGGGAGGTGTACCTCCCTTCCATTCATATTTCAATAAGGCGATGCTAGTTTTGTGTGCTACTGGATTTAACGAGTGCAGCATCGATTGCTGATTCGTTAATCACTTGCATACCTTCACTGTCAGTTTCTATTTCAACAATATTTTCCTCACTGAAGACTACTTTACCTTTTTCGTCCTTTTTAGGTTTGAACAAGGGTGTCGTGATGATATCTGTCAGTATTGCTGCGATTTGGTAACCGTTTTGAATCAGGCGGATAACGTCATCTTCAAATTTTGAAATGTCAGTTTTTGCTGCAATAAGCTGGTCAAAGGCTTTCAAGCTGTCAAAATATTCTTTGAATACAGCATACAGGCGGTCTGTTTCGGCGTAGATCCTATCGACGTAGAGCTTTGTTTTGCTTAGCTGTTTACGTCCTTTTACCATCTTGTCAACGGCTTCATTAACTTCTACTCGGGCTTTTCTCGCATCACTTAACGCTTCTTCTGCGTGTGAGGCAAAAGCCCAGCCAGCGATTGCCATAATGGGAGCTGCCACGACACCACCAAGCACCATCGCCCCTCCGGCCATTCCAAATCCGCCAGTAGCAATGGAGCCCCCACCGATTGCAGCCATCGTTGCGTTATAGGCCGCAGCCCCCGATAAAGCAGCGATGGGTGTACCTGTTGAAGCGGCAGCGACAGCCATTACGCCCCCATAAACGGCATATGCAGCAGCTGCACCGGCTGCACCAGCGCCTGCAATTTTGCCCATGTAAGCGGTGGTGGAGAGTGCTAGTCCATCGATTTCGTCGAGTTTATGCTGTGGGAAGTCGATCTCAAGATCTTTGGAGTTAGCTTGGTTTAGCTTGTCTAAGAGCTTGTCTGCAATCGTTCTGAATTCCTTAAAATCATTACCGACATTTAATTGAAGCTCGCCAAGTTGGGTTAAGCTTTGGGTTGTTTGCTCATTCTGCTTGTCGAAGATTGAAATCTCGTTGTCATACTTTCTTTTAGAGGCGTCGATAATATCGTTCGCTTCAGATTTATCCTGGTAGCCATCATAGCCTTTTTTGGCTCCGAAACCTGCTGCTGCTACCGCCGCACCCGCTAAAATAAATGGTAGTGGCATGTCTATTTCTCCAAAAATTGCTGTGCTTCTGTTACAAGTGTCATCTGGCGCTGGACCCAATCTTTCAGTTTTTCCAGACGTGGTAAGTCAACGCCGATTACTTCTGCGATGTGCCTAATGAAATTGTCTTCACTTTCATCAAAAACTTGATCAGCATAGCCAACACCGACAAGCTCAATTAGGAAGGCCATTTTCTGAGGGGTTTCTGAAAACAACGCAGATAGTTCAATTAAGTCGAATATTCTACTTAAATCAACACTGTCGCTGCATTGAGCCACGATGGTCTCCAGCAGCAAGGTTTCACGATCATCGATGTGGCCATCTGCAGCAATAAGTTGTTTTGAAAAATGATACAGCGCTGATTGCTGATCAAGGTTAAGGTGCTGAATAAACATTGTGGGTTCCTTTCTTTTTGTGAATATTAAAAACATCAGAGCCAAAGCTCTTTAGCCATTTATCGAGTATGAATGAGTCGATTACGATGGCTGAAATTTTGTAGCTATTTTCAAGTTCTTCTACGACTTGATCTTCTGATAACGGAGTTTCAAGGAGGTGGTATCCGGACTGCTTGTTGATTTCGAACTGGAGGTTACAGTATTCGCCTTCGCCAAAGGCAAACCTGCCATCGGAGTCGTATTTTGCTAAAGAAAACCCTTCCGGTCTCTTGAAGTTAAATGACGATACTGTCGCATCATTTATACGGTGTATGGCTAAGCTTCTTTCATTGTCGAAACCTTCAAAGCGACAAACCAGATATAATCTAATACCTTGCTGTGCGAGCCCGAGAGGCATTATCGTGGCTTTTCTCGTCTGCTTATTGGCATTGTGATAAGTGACAGTCAGTAGGCGATCTTCATAGAGCGCTTTGCTTATGTTTTCTATGACCGTTTTATCAATTTTTGGTGCCAAAAGAGGTTGAGTCTCTCTAACTATTTTTATTTTGTCTTTCCAAACTCGATCTTTGTGATTATTAGGATCAAACTCTAGATTGTAGTTCGCCTCGTTAAAATGGGGTCGTAATGAGCTCAACACGTCTTTTGGCAGCAAAAATTTTAGGTGTCTTTCAGCTAAAGCCAGAAGTAGGGACTCGTGTGCATTGAGTGAACTAGCGCCTAAAGCATGGCTACTGCTTCTAAAACGATAACCATAGGGTTTAGAGCGTGTATCTCTATCGATGGCAAAGTGTTCACTTAACATCTCCAAATTGCGCTGTATTGTGCGAATATCTCTCGAGAGACCAATTGCTTCGAGTTGTTCACGTAACTCTAGGGCGGTGATCTTTCTGTGTCTCGGTATTCTTTTTAAGATTTCAAGCGCAATAGCCAATGAATCTTGCGTACTTTTTCTGTTTGACAAAGCTAGACTATTCCGTTGTTTTAATTAGATATGAGATCTTAATTCCATGATCTTTGGTGACCATATTACACATTATCAAGCTCCTCTTCATGTGCGCTAATGCACACAAACTATATTTGGTGGTTGCGACAAATTGCGTCGCAGGAGTGTTCGCTAGATGAGTATTTCTACTTGTTAGTTTGTATGGACCGAGAGATCTTGAAACGTGATGTTTTCTTAGGTGAGCTATGTAGTAGATAAGTACAGTTTGTCGTTACATTGTAGATAATTTGAATGATTTTCATCAGCTGAAGTTATCCGAAATCTTTCAACCTCCTGAAATTTGTAACAAGGTTCTGTCATTCCCTGTCGGCAAGATATATTCCTAAAAGTGTACAAACTGGTTTTGCTAAAATTGAGGCAATGTAAATTTCAAATATCTAATTCCAACAATGAACAAGAAAAGGGGGGGCTGAACAAGAAGTACTTAAAGGCTTACATACTTCTGGGGCTCATGCTAATGGTTTGAGCGAGGTCGAGATTCAAGAGTGGGCTTTAAGTGAAGAAGATTATAATCGACCAATAGAGGCGCTCATGATTGCTTGATTTATTACCCATGGCACTCACTAACTCGAAAGTGCCTCAAAGTGTAACCGGACAGTATTCATATGATTTTTATGAGTGACTTTGGTGTTTGCAGCCTCTTACTCTAGTTAGTTTTCATTCTAAATATAACGCCAGTGTCAAAAGCTTCATCTCCCAACTTTTTGATTTTCACAGCTATTCTGATAATTGTCGTTATCATTATTCTTCGATTTTTAGTTGAAAATCCATAAGTTACAGTTATGATTTTGTTTTTTATCCTCTGGAAAGTGAAATGTCTGACTTTATAGGTATCGATTTTGGTACCAGCAATTGTGTTATAGCCGCTTACATTGACGGGAAAGAAGTCATTGTCCCTCTAGAGTCTGACGGTTCTCTTAAAATGCGCACAACAATGTTCGTTAAAGACACTATTGTGATCTCTGAAGAGGTTCGTAGCGACGAGATCGATTCAGAGATAGAGAGTATCAAAACAATGCTTAGGAATGAGCTTGCCGAAGAAAAGAAAAATTTCCAGCACTTATCCGAGCAAATTCGTTCACTAGAGAAAACTTTTGGTGCAAGAGAGTCTGTTGAGGACTTGCCAGAAAGTTATCGGCTTATTTTGAACGCTAAAGAACGTTCTGCAAAAAAAATTGAACGAGTAGAGCGCGATCTAAATGATGGCGACTCAATTTTGGTAAAAGCTCGAAAGCTTGCTTTATCAGCTAAGAAGGTTACCGAGAAATCTTTATCCGAAAAAATTGAAAATGGGGAGCTTTTATTTGGTAAGGAAGCTTTTGAAGCTTTCTTATCAGATCCAGAAAGTGGCCTTCTTTTTAACAGTCCTAAGAACTTCTTAGGTGCTAAGTTAAGTAAGCAACAACTTCAGACATTTGAGGTTGTTATTACTCAGTTTTTAACATACCTAAAAGCAAAAGTGGATGAATACTTAGCTTGTGATATTAAGGAGGTAGTATTATCTAAGCCTGTTAACTACCATTCCACAGGCGACCCAGTAGTCGGAAATTTGCAAGCAACTCGCTTAATGAAGCATGCCGCCATGAGGGCTGGTTTTGATAATATCGAGTTTATTGATGAACCTATCGCTGCTGCTCTGAGTTATGAAAGCTCGATTAGAAATGAACTCAATGCACTAATCGTTGATATCGGAGGAGGTACGACAGACCTAACATATGCGTCCCTATCGCCCGCCAAAGTTGGTAACGTAGAACGCGCTTCAGATATCAAAGCTGTAAGCGGTGGCCGATTTGGTGGTATAGAGTTGGACAAGAAAGTAGGTTTCTACGTTGTTGCCCCCTATTTTGGAAAGCCCACCTTAGCTAATAAAGAAGTGCCTATTCCATATGAGGTGTTTTCTAATATATTTGCCATAGACAACTTACCGACACTAACTACATTTTATAGTAAACCAAATAAAGATGTTTTATACGACTGGTTAAACAAGGCACACAATAAAGAGTTGTTCCAACGTGTTCTGACAATTCAGAATTATCGTTTGTCACATCGTGTCATGCATAGTATTGATATTGCGAAACAAAAGCTGAGTAGGGAAAGAACTACCAATCTAAACCTTAGATATATTGACGATACATTATCGATCCCTCTGAAGAGATCACAGCTTGATAGAAGCTTTAGAGATTGGTATCAACCTCTTGAGAAACTTCTTGATGAGATAATGGCCCATCAAGAGACTCCGGATGTAATCTTTTTGACTGGAGGCATGAGTTTATCACCTTTAGTTCAAGAAGCTTTATTATGTAAGTTCCCTGATATTCCACAAGAAACAGCCGACGCTTTTGGTTCTGTTGCTAAAGGAGCCCTATTGGCCGCAAAAACATATTATAGTCAGGACGTTGTACCAAGTCCGGGAGAAAAACAGCAAGAGGTTCAACCCGATAGCAATCAGCTTCAATCAACCCCAGATTTTACTGACTCGGAATTATCGCGAGACGAGGTAATTGCTAATTTGAACGTGACAATCCAAAAGCTTAAAAGTGATAACCAAGAGCTAAAAGCTAAGCTTTTGGTTGTTTGTGGTGAGTTAAACAAGATACATGCGCTAGTTGAGAAAACGACCAATAGTTTACTGTAAATAAAAGCGACCATATTGCAACGAGCACGCTTGTTAATTCTGAAATGAGTTTAGTTTGACTAATCTAAATTCACGCATTACATAATTTAATACATTGATATTTCTAGAGTTTAGCAAGCAACTATTACCTTTTTCCTGGAAAGTCTATGTCTGATACCCGAACACTGCGCCACATGGCGATATTGCGTTATATCCCTCAAGAGCCTCAATATACGACGACGCGAGAGCTAAGCGATAAGCTAAGTAATGATGGCTTTGAAATTAATATGCGAATGCTACAGAGGGACATTGAAATATTATGTTGTCAGCATCCTTTGAGCTGCGATGATGCCGTCAGGCCGCATCATTGGTATCGCATTCAAGGGGTTAGTGATGCATCGTTAGAAATGACGCCTAGCACAGCCCTCGCCATTAATATGCTGAGTGAACAGTCTCACTATTTGTTACCTCAGCAAGTACATGACAATCTAAAAGGCTTCTTCTTGCAGGCTACACAAAAGTTCGCTATGGCACCGGAAAATCCTTTATACCATTGGCCGTCACGTATCGCGAACCTATCTCCTGGTTTTCAGCTTTGTAAGCCCTCAATTGACGAGAAAGTAATGCAAGTTGTTGAGCGTGCTTTGATCCAACAAACCCCCTTAGAGATTGATTATCGGCCTCGGCCACCAAGGTATAGTAAGAAGTATCAAATAAACCCATTAGGTCTGGTTACTCGTGGGTCTGTGTATTATCTTATTGCGACATTACGAGAAAATGGCGATTATCGACACTTTGTATTGCATCGAATTCAAGGTATAGAATCGATGGTCCCTACCTCAAACCAGGTTCCAGATTTCAACTTAGCGACCTATATTGAAAATGGTAATCTAAGCTTTCCTAAAGACAGCAAAATCACACTAGAATTGAAAATATCCTATGTCGAAGGGTACCATTTGCTTGAAACTCCAATTCATCCTGAGCAAGAAGTCAGCTACCCAGATCCTCACCACTTTATTGTAAAAGCAAGAGTGAACTATACAGAAGAACTTAAGTGGTGGTTAATGTCGCTTTCTGACATTAGTGAGGTTATTGCTCCTATTTCTTTAAGAAAGGAACTCGCAGAGAGTTTAGAAAAAGCAGTACGTCAATATCAGTAAAACTAAGGCGTTATTCAAACGCCTTAGTTTTAAAGGCAGAAATCACTATTTAATCTGCTCTGATTTGATCCAGCCAATCTGGCTTTTGGGCGGTTCTTCATCACGGATACGCTTATAAGCATCGCTCACATGGTAGGCCCATACTCGGCGTTTGGTTCTGCGACCGTTGAGTGTGAATGTGATCAGGTATTCTTTCATTGTATCCTTCTCTTGATTGATAGTGTTGACGCCATTTTCCACATCATGGCGTCACTGTTTGACTTGAATTAAAACGACACTCCATGACGCATTACCGTTCTACACTAAAGACCTTTAAATTAGTAAGGACGATGAGTCATGCTACTTTGGATTAGCGATACTCCAGAGCAACAATACGAAAGCGATGAATTGATTTTTCGTTCTCCAAGTCAAATAAGAGCGATAAGCCCGAATGGACCCGCTTTTGTCATCATTGATAGTCAAACCCCCACTCCTGAAGTGATGGAATGGGCTTCTAAACGTCACCAAGCTACATTGTGGTGGAAACCTACCATTGAAGTACCTAAGGCGCATTGTTATGTGGATATTGCCGAATGTTGTGCGACTGAAGTCATTCCATTAATCAGTGATGTATACCATCGAAATGGTGTAATTAACGTATCACTTACAGAGTTAGAGTCCGTGGTTAAGGCTTATGCTAAGGCTCAGGTTTTTCAGGTCCCAAGTAACACAGACTCTTTACTCCAGCATCGATGCTGGCCTTTAGGCTACCTGATACATCGAGATCGCAATGCGAGTATTGATGACTTCCAGCGCGTGACTGAACTGGGGCGAAGTAGTTTTAACATTGAAGAGATGATCAATCTTATCGTCCCAGATGATGGACACAACTTACTCCTTACGTTTTCGAAAGTGTGAAGCTAATTATTATGTGTAGAAAAGGTTAACCGACAGCAGTATGGCAACAGAAATAGAAAAGTATATTCATCAGAATACGAAAACCAGCCACAAAAGATGGGAGTCTATTGTTATGTATGCTCTGCATTTTGCCTTAAGGGATGTACAGCTGCGTTCACAATATAAAATTGGTCCGTACTTGGTGGACGGTTATTTCCCTGACCTAAATTTAGTGGTTGAGATTGATGAAGAACATCACGACTCTCAAATTGAAGATGATAGGATTCGAGAAGCTTACATTCAGAAAGAGTTAGGGTGTGAGTTTTATCGGATAGATGTGAAAGAGCCCGTGTATGAGCAAGTTGACCAGTTGATAGCAAAAGTAAGAAGTTGTTCAACAGCAGAGTGGGTGATTGAAGCGAAAGTAAGAAAAGAGGGCGACTACTCTAAGCAAAAAAGAGAAGAGCTAGAAGAAGTTGGAGCATTCGATTTCCTGAATTGTTTACAAGAAGATCTTGAGCAATTGGATATAAAGATTGATCGCAACCATATTGGTACTCCATTGACGCCGCCAAATGGAGAAGTAGGTTTTATGATTCACTTCGATGGTTTAACTCTATGCATGATCGTGACTAAAAGTCTAAAGCCTAAACTTCTTGTGACCGATTATGCTGAAACTATACCGGAGTATTTATCTCTTGAGTTGTCAGATTGGAAAAATACAACTGGAAATAAATACAAAGTCATTGAAAGTTTCAAAGGACAAAAGTCTCGTGATGACGTCTTTGAGCATTTGAAAAATACGTTAAATCAGCTTCTTAAACGCTAATAACCCGCGAGTGTAAAGCATTACTAAATGCTGACGGCTAAATGACCACAACCCATGACATATTGATTGAACAAGGCTCAAAATGACTCCATCATTTTTAAAAAACAATCTCAAAAAAATTCAAGAAACAGAGCAACCAAGCTTTAAAATTGCCAATAGTTATTTTAATTATCGTCACCATAAAGTAATTGATGACATCTTATCTGATTGTTCAGATGGCTATATTGGTCGAGAGCAAGTGACAGCGTATTTTAAAAATCACCATTATTATAAAGGTTTCTTCGCTGCAATGATTTGGGGAGGGGTTTCGACTGGAGGTGTGACTGGGGACAATCTAACCAAGTTACTAAATGTGACGCCAGAGCGGTTAGAAGCTATCGTGTTGGTTGTTAAGCACTTATTGGCGCAACAGGCATTCTCTCAAGCGTACAACTACATGGAAGGAGAGGGTAAGTTAAAAGGCTTAGGCGATGCGTATTTTACCAAGCTGTTTTTCTTCGTTGCTGCAGCGGAGACCTTAACAATTATCCCACCGATTTTTGATAAATGGACCAAACTTGCATACTGTGCATTGCTGGTTGATGAAGGAAGCGGCCAATTGGCTAGGCAGTATATTTCTCGAGTAGAAGGCGTTGAGGTTAAATTAAGAACGGCGACGCGCAGTGCCGCTTTCAACGATTTTGTTCTGAGGATGAATAGATGGTCAAAAGAGTGCGGGGTAGAGGTGAATCAACTAGAAAGCTATATTTTTGGCTCTCATCGCTCTAAAGATAAAACCAGTAATAACCCACGTTTCTACTTTGAGTCGTTTGTTGCTGAACATCATGCCGAGGTATTCGATACTTTAGCTGCAATAAGCAGAAGTAAGCCAACGGAAAAAGCACCGCATTCATTGAAGAGCTTAAACAAAGATAAGTCAATAATGCCACGTATTGTAGTGGTATATCTGTCCCCAATGAATAAAACTGCTTACACCTCAACTAATATCGATTTACTGGATATTAAAAAGCCATACGGTAAGGAGCCGTTAACACTTGTTCAAGGTGGGTTAGGTGCTCAGGGGTATCGTGTTTTTTCAGGTGAAAATGGTGCAACCGTAACGGATAACCATAAGGCAATGCGTAATGACCCAACTTTGCAAGTAGTATATTTAGGTGGCGACGACTTGGTGCACTGTAAGTCGGAAGCTGAACAATTCACAGATAGTGAGTTATTAAGAGCCGCTAAAAAGTCTGCGCAAGACCTAGCGAAGGGGCTAGGGTTTAAGAAGATAGGTCGCTAGGAACGAATGCTGGATATTCAGTTAAGCAACTTTTCCATACCCAGGCTAATTCATTGATTGCTAAATTAGCAATGCCGCTGGCACAGTTTTGTCCAATAATTAGTCAGACACTAGAGTGTTATTCTCGAACTGTACCGACATGTTATATAGGGCCTTAACATATGCTGATGATTTAAATCGTGTTGATGTGATTCATATTGGTCAAGGGGGTTACAAGCCACCCCCTTGATGTGACCTCCTAGGTGAACAGAAGTATACGAGATGGATAAGGTATTTGTTTCCACCTAGGTAGTTGACATGCATTCTTTAAACTAAGTAAGAATGGTCTTCTTTAATGATAGATGAACTTCTTGCATACTCGCTATTTTTCAAGTCAACTCCCGAGTTGGCGTTGATAATCAGCTCGGCATTTCTGTTATCTATATGACCTTCTTCGTTGTTGTAAAAGTCTAGAACAACAATACCAAACCTTTTTCCCTTTTGTTGCTCAGCCAAGAATTCCGTTAGTCCTGGATTCATCTTCGGATCTACTTTACCGAAACCGCCACCCCAAGCGTATTGGTAAGGTGAGTGTCCCCCAAGTGAGATGCTATTGTATGTAATATGCACAGCGTTATCATTTGGTGTCTCCATAGCTCTGTTTATTGAGGAGTGTACGGTAGCCATTTTCTTGTGAGTATCGTGCTGCTGGTATTCATCTTCTATTCGGAACACTTGGTTTTCGGGCGTTGTCAGAGTGAAGGTTGCATTCTTTTCCCACCCATTGGATAGATCGATACCTTCATCGCCATCAAAACGTCTTAACAAAACAATTTTGCTCTGGGCTTCATGCAATGCTGGTATTCGTGGCTCTAAGTAAAATAGATGTTTGTACTTCTCTTGTTTAAGGTATTCATCGAATTTTGTTTGAATGTCTTTATCACTGTTTGTCGCGGCGTTCATAAGCATAACGACGGATTCACTTGGGTTTTCTGAGAGAAACTTTAAACAATCATTTAGAACATCACCGAAAGAAATGCCGCAACTAAAGTCACCATGGTAAATATTTAGAGGGTCAAGTTCTGGACCGTTTGGTTTCACACGAATGTCGAGGAAACGAATGCCATCTGATAGTTGATCATAAATGCCAAAGTTTTGTGTTCTAGCTCCCCCTTTAAGGGCTTTTTGAGTCCCTGAATCATGAGTCCCCGGCATGGAAATACTGTCCAGTGTTAAGTTTTTGTCTAGTGCACTCATCCAGTTTTTTGTGCTTACGTCAGCCATGTTGTTCTCCGATATAGAATATTTTTGAGCTTTGGTTATGAACCAATCACCAAAGCTCATTTGTTCGTCTTTGGTTTGTGTGTTTGAGTGAGTATGGCTAGAAGTGGTAAGCGCTAAGCATCACTCTACAAGAAGAGAAACTAAGGGTGTGAATAGCGGCCAGTCATGGTTACATTGGTTTGAGAATTGTCCATTTGGAACAAGAATAGCCCAACAGCGGTCGTCGATTCACTCGTTCGTGCCGCTATGCTTCCAGAGCCCACTTTACGTTTGTTCAGCACGTCGACGATGAGCTTCGCACTATCAATAACGCTACCTACTGGGTCTTCAGTAATGATGCTGGATACTACACTTAACGAGTCTTGAACTAGCTGCTCAGCATATTGTTGGTTTACGTTGTCCCATGTAACACCAAACATTTCTTTAGAGCCAATCCACCAGTTGTTGTTAAACTCAAAATGCCCTTGGCCTATAACGAAGTCATCGAAAGTGTATGTAACCCCTTTTATATGAAGTAATAGTGTTCCACGCACTGCAAAGTTTAGAGCTTCTGGCTTTTCGTCATTGAATGTTTTCGCTATTACCCCGCGCTCTTTAGCGCTATTTAGAAACCATTTCGCAACATCACCAGAGTTGTGTCGTCCTGCTTTCACGACAAGCGTGTTCCCTTTACAGCTAATCCCTTCATACGGCTGACCTTTTGTTATCTTGTGCTCTTTTTCGATAAAAGAAATTTCCGAGAGCCCTTCAATAATGAAAGTGAATTCATTGTTGTGAATTTTTGTCATGTGTTTTTCTCCTAGTCCAACGGTGTCGTTACATTTCTTATATATAAAACTAATTAATTAGCCAGAATTTGATCTTTCTGACTATAAAGAAGGTAGTGCTCTATTTGTATATGTGCAATTAGTTTCATTTTAAATTTGAATGCAAAACGTGACTGTAGACGTGAGGAGATAGGAGTATTGAATGAGAAAAATACAAGAGAAGAATAGGTTATGTACTTTCTCATTTACGGCGCTACTAGAGGTGAAATTCTTTTATGGGCTTGTAGTCATTCAGTGTTACTGGAGTTGGCTTATGGGGGATAGGGGCCATTGGTAGAGCTTCTTTGCTAGCAATGTTTCCACGATTTTCAAGATTGGGCTTTAGGGTGAATACGCTCATCTCATAAAGATAGAAGCCCTAGAGGGTAAATATAAACTCTAGGGTGCCTCTACGATTTTGTTTCTAGCGTGAGACTGATCCGCTCCAGCAATTTTGGACACTGAGTTACGTAATTTCCCATACTTGAAGTTATTCGTATTTTACTAATTTAAGTAAAAGATCTAAATGATTTCTGTCCAGATCCTTGCTGGCGGGGCGACTTAACTCAGATTTACCCCGAAACATGCTAGCAACATATAAGGAATCCTTACCTGTTGACTCATCTTTGCCCCAAAGTTACTTAGAACAGACGCTCTCCGCCAAATGTCTTCGTTAGGTTTGACTTAACTTTTCTCATGCTGCAATGTACCTACAGATGCATACAAGGAAGGGAATATATGCTAATTGGTCACCATTACACGTCAATTGATACTTTTATTAGCATTCTTGAAAGTACGAATATTTGGGCTGCTAATCTACGGAACATGAATGATCCTAATGAGGGTGCTTTTGGTCTAGATAGGTTAAGAAACCTCATACAAAAGCAGTACGATACTTGTCTCAGCAATTCAACACCTGATTTAGATTGCTTCTCAGTATCTTTTTCTCTCGAGGATGATGTTCTAAGCCAGTGGCGAGCCTATGCAAATGACGGGACTGGTGTATCGATCGGGTTTGATTTAGATATGCTAGACCAGTTTATCACACCAACTATCGATACAGTTCCGTTCACTTCGCAAATCGTTAATGTTAAATATGGTGACGAAGATTTTCTCGGAAACGCCAACCGATTTTTGTCTGACAAAAATTTTCATGACAACCCTGATGAAATAAATTTGTTCGTGAGGTTTGAACAGTATGCTTATAAAGACCTTTTTTATAAAGAGGAAAGTGAAGTCAGGTTGGTAGCAGAATTACCAAACCCTTTGAAGTTTGAAAGGGGCTGTTTATATCAAGATCAATACAAAAAGACAGTCCATGAGAGAGTATCTCCTTATGGGCTTACAAAGTACTTGCATTTCCAGCACAGTTGTCGTGCCACAACTCAAACTTCCATAAAGTCAATTAGACTTGGGCCTAAATGCCCTCTGGGTATCGAGGATGTAAAATATTTGCTGTTTAAGCATGGTGTCGGCGATTACAACACGATAAAGATTGCGCACTCCAACGGCAATTATCGCTAGTATAAATGCCCGAAGCATCTCTTTGTAACTTGCTTTAACCTAGTTAAGCTAAAGCGTTTAGTATGAAATACATATAGTTAAACAAAAATAGTCTAGCTTGACAAACGTTTCTTAATGGAATTCGAATGAAGCAATTATTTAAATATTTACCTGAACCAAGAAATCTTTTTGAAGAAGGGTTCATCCGATTGTCGCAGATGGTTGCGCTGAATGACCCTTTTGAAGCTTCATTTTGCATGACTAGCTTGGAGCAATTATCATCACACTTCGATGAAGAAAATGCTCACGACATAGAATTAGGTGAGTTAAGTTTTTCAGACTATGTTCAGAAGAAAATGCATCATATTGGAGTGATTAGCTTCTCGGAGAACAAGGAAAACCTTTTGATGTGGGCGCATTATGCAAATGAGCATAAAGGAATAATAGCAGGTGTATCTCAATTCTATGACAGATCTATCTTTCATAAGCTATTCAGAGCTGATGCCTTGCTCAATACTTCAATGGCAGAAGAGTTTTCTCCCTTTGATGGCATAGCCAAGCCCGTTTCTTACCGCAAGGGGCTAAGATACCGTCATGACAAGTTCGATTATGACTATTCCAATATTAGTGTGGAAGGTGCCGATCGAATTCTGTACGAAGTGTTTATGCAAAAAAGTGATGAGTGGATCTATGAACAAGAGCACAGAGTCGTATTACGCCTTGAACAAGCAGACAGGGTTATTATCGACAAGCTTCAAGATGTTGAAAATGAAACAATACGCAAGTCATTAGCCAAAAACCCACATGTCAATATTGACCAAGATACAGAAAGGTGCACCATCGACTTGTGGAAGTTTGATGATGACAGTTTGCGTGTTGCTGCAGCAATAGCTCTCGTGAAGCTTAGCAAAAAACCATCAACTATTTTCCTAATGAGGCTATGTGCAAGTAGCATCAATAACTGTCTTATTGGCTTAAAATCAACTCTGAAAAAACAAGACGTGCTTGGCGGTTATGCAAGTTCCGTGGGTTACCTAGATGTATGGAAAACTACCAAAAATAGTGACTACTATAGTTTGGAGTTTGAGGAAATATGATACGCCTCAAACCGACTTTGCCATGGTTCATTCAATTTAATATCTTAACGTCTGAAACTCATTTATGACCAGAACTGTGCTGACCGGGGGTAGACCACCGTACGCGGAACTGGCACTATTTTTTTGTGATGTAGTAGTACTCGACGTTAAGGTTAATGATGTTCTCGTACTTGAGTATAAGTCTATCGCCTTTAATCTCGTAAAATCGATTATCTGAGGTTTCGTCAACCTTCACTGGCGTCTTATCTTCTTTGATGTGACGACGCGTAGCTTCAGAGATAACCAAACGATCAAGCTGACCATCTTTGGTTAAGTAGAAATCTTGCAACATCCCATAGTAGAGATACGTGCCTTCACTGGTATCTTGGGTTGCGGATATCTTAATGAACTGAGCATCTTTTTCTCGACTCAAAAAACCTTTCAACTCGTAATACCAAGGCGTGTCAAATGCGAACTTTGAGTCTTTGTAGGGGTTATATTTAAAGACTTGGGATTGCATCAATTTACCAGCTCCATGCGATACATAGAACAGGACAATGAAGTAGAGGCCAACAATCCAAATGTCAGGGGTTAACTGCGACACTTCATCACTTGTGAGCTTGGTACCGGATAGTATTTTCAAGCAAAGAATGAAATCGATTGGGTTGATGAGGTTATGTACGAAACCTGCGTAGACGAACTGAATAACAAATGCGCACACAATAGCGGTCGCAGATGACGCTTCAAAGGGTTTCTTCTCTAGTGTGTTGTTTTCTCGACGCTCATAAGCATTGAGATAGATGTAGCCCGGCAGAATCAGAAGTAGAATGAAGAAAGCCGGAAATGCGATGTTCATTATACCGGCTCTGTGTGTTGACGATTATCGGATGTATTTGGGTTGGTTCTGGAAATGATGTATGTCGTTCCGTCTGATAATGTGATTTCCTGATTGTCCTGTTGGCTTGCAATTACCTTTCGCAATTCCTCTCGCCCTTTGGTGTCTCCCCTGATATGACTTGCGAGCTTGCCCATTAACGCTTTCATAAGTCACCTCCTTTTCTTCCATATTAGAGTGGACTAAGGTTTGGGTCAACTTTCAGCTTCAATACCTTATCAAAATTACGTAGCAATGAAACTGGTCTGCACTTGCAAAACTGGACACTAACTAACGGCTAAGTGACTTTCCCATACTTAAAGTTATCCGAATTTTCTAATTTAAGTGATTACTCTAAGTAGCTTTTGTCCAAAAATGAGTTTCAGAAGCATCGTTTAATCAAGCCAGGTGAGTGCCTTATCAAACCCCTCTGGCGTTATATTGATGTACCAATCTAGATCCACTTTTTTGCGCATAACCAGTCCACACTCTTCAAGAGCTTTACATGAAACTCGGAAGTTGTTCGGGTGAATATCTCTCCCAAGCACTTGATTGACGGCCAGGTTGATGACGGTTGACTTACCTTCTTTTACTCCTTTGATGAACGCCTTGGCCAAACATCTTAAGACCTCTTTTTGAACCTGGCTCATTCTTGCTCTTTTCATTCTCTCTGCCTCTTAATCATTGCAACAATAATTAAATTAAAATTCTGAAAATTTATTTATTTCATCAAGGGATAGGTTCGTGCTGGCTGCTATATGCTTGCATGTAGAGTCAGTATGAAGCCGACAGAGCGAAGCAACGTCAGTCAGCTCTTTACTCATTTAAAGAACAGCTTTGTTCGCGATTCTAAAGAGAGATATTTTTTCCTAGAACCTTATAGACCGTAGTCCTACTGCACTCTAACTCTTTACTGATCGCATGCTTGTTCATTCCTTGGCCTGCAAGCTCTTGAATACGCGTATGAAGCGTCTTATTAGGAAATCGGCCAAGATGCCTCCCCTCAGAGCGAGCACGCTCTCTGCCTTCATTACAACGCTGTAATATTCGTTTTCTTTCCATTTCAGCAAACGCCGATATGGTCGTATAAATGACTCTACCTACATCGCTATTGATATCTAAATCCCCCAAGTCATGAAACACCAAACCCGCTTTCTTTTGCGCTAGCTGATCGGCAATTTGCAAAGCATCGATGGTATTTCGAGCAATGCGGTCGACTTTGGTAACATGAATAACATCTCCCTCCCTTGCAAAATCCAGCAACAGGTTAAGCTGTTCTCTATCAGAGGATTTACCGCTCGCTTGCTCTTGGTAAATTTTGTCACAACCAATACGTTTAAGTTGTTCAAGTTGAACATCGAGCGTTTGGTCTTGGGTGCTAACACGAGCATAACCAATTTTCATAAAATGGCCTAAAAGTGAACTTAAAGATATTCACACACAAGTGTACATGTTCACTTTAAATTATAAAGACTAACTGAACAGTTATTAGATGATTGTGAGCAACGTCCATAAAGTTACACCTTAATGAACATTGATTAAAAAAGCCCCTTAATCATTGCAACAATGATTAAGGGGCTCTAACAAAAAGGTTGGTTTGTGTTTGGGTGCGCACTAAGTGACGTTATGGTAAATCCTTCATTATTAACACGATGATCTTTCTTTAAACGTATAAATAATAGTATATCTTACTCCACCATGAACCGTGCTTACTGCATGGTGTGAGTTTTGCGATATTTCAAACCCTTGAATAGATCCTGGGATAGGAGGAATTACCGAGTTTAAGTCATCAGAGTTAGGCCCGTTAAATGTCATTAAGTACCCGCCATTGCTTTCTTTAAATTCCTTACTTATTTGAAGAAGCACTCGGTGAGTCTCTCGATGATCCTCTTGGAGGTAATCATTATGAACCCTAATGGTTTGCCCTTTGACTAGTTTATGAGCTACAACTTCAACTTTTTCTTCGATATTAACTTTAAATAAACTTTCGACTTGAGCTCTCAATTGAGACAGAGTGTCTTGATCAATAAGAAACTTAGCTTCACCTAAGTTATCGCTCGAATTTAAGCTTAACTCATATTGCTCATAAAAATCTGTTTCGACAAGCTTCCATGGAGCCTCTAGATCAAGCCAAGAAAGTAACTCTTGTATGGTTTTTTCGTTAAGGTTTGAGGAGCTAGTAAAATGCTTGTAGGGGGTGTCGTAAAACTTCACGTTTTTAAACTTAGGAAACATAACTCCCCCCTGATGTATTGAGTGTGTTTTTTACACTTTCAATGAAGTAGTAATGGTCATTACAGAAAACCGATGGATTGTTATAACCATTTTCATCACTCCATCGGTAAAGAGGCATTCCACCACCACAAATATCTTTTACTGAACAATTCAAGCAGTTATCTGAGGTAGGTTTTTGCATTGATGAAACGTATTGAAATTCTTCGGAATCAATTACGGTTTGAAAGTCAATGTCTCTAACGCTATCTCTGGTCTTAAAAAAGTCAGCACCATCATAAGAGAGTCTCAGAGTATCATTCTTCCTGATCTCTCCATCGGTCTCTACAATGAGAATCCCAAACTCACTATCCCCTTTTCCTTCTTTTATGGAATCACCACCCATCGTTAGCCTCAATATGTCATCAATACATGGTATTTTTACTGGTTCAGGGTCGGATAGATACATATCCAACATTCCTTTCATCCATTGACCATATTCAGTGGACTCAAAAGAATATTTTCCAATCGGTAATTTATTATAGTTCCCGTCTTGAAATAGAAAATCCATACTTGGAGTACCTAAACTTTTCAAAAATAGGTAAATGTCCTTCGGGGATATATTAGGTTGAATAACAGATAAAGTTCCAGCGAACAAGAACTCATTGTCATGGTGACTCTTCAGTAGTTTTATCCCTTTAACAGTGTCATCAAATGAACTTTTTCCTGTTCTTGTGATTCTGGAAATATCATTGGCAATCTTGTCACCATCAATACTGACAGATACACTCACTTTCATTTCTGAAAATAAATCTAAAAATGGATTAGTTAGAAGAACACCATTCGTTTGAAGGCTTATTGGGTAATTAAGCGAGTTTAGATTTTTTCTTAAAGATGTAAGCAGATACTGCATTCTCTCAAAACCAATGAGTAAAGGCTCACCACCATGTAAAACAATAGCAAAGCCTACATCTTGATTTATTGACTGTTCTATTAGCCTGTCTACCAGCACGTCAATTGTATCTTTCGACATTTTTTTAGGCTGATTTTTCCAGCTAGTATCTTCACCTTGATACACATAGCAATATGTACAATCCAAGTTACAGCGACTAGCTGTTTTTATCAGTACAGTATCTAAACGTGCTGGCATTTAATTATTGACCTCTATTGTGTCGATTGTGAGTTCGGTCATAAGCGCCATTGACGTTATTCTTATTGTTTTTAACCTCTTCCATTAAACGTGATAACACAGGGCTAAACTGCTTTGTAGTTGTTGGTTGTGTAGTTTGAATATTCATGAACGATCCTTTTAATTTAAGTATTTAAAACCAATCATAGCAAGCAATGATAACCTAAACAATAATAGAAACTATGCTATTGATTTTAATCACTTTAATTTCATCACCTTTCTGTATCTCATTGTTTTTTAATGATTACTATCTTTTATGATAAAGCTGTAACCTACAGCCAATAGATAAATGCAACCAAACCACTCAAAAGTCGGTGTTCATTATTCCTATTATGTAAAACCCGCGAGTTAGCCACCGGAAACAGACCTCATAGCGTCTCAAACGCTCTTAGCGAAGATTTACGACACTTAACCACCAATACGTATCCAAAAGGCATTGTAAGTTTGTGACGCTTTCAGAGCGATTTACAGCAAGAGTTAACATCTTTTTGATTCAACCAAAGCACATACCGAATCGACGAAAAGTACACCGTCATGGACAGTCACTAAAATTAAGTAGAGACTCAAAAATTAATCATTGCAACAATGAATAACCAAAAGTATGGGAAGAAGATTAACGTTGGTGTCCAGTTTTGATGGTGAATGTCAATAACGCAACTCCTTAACAAATAATGTCAAAAGTAGATATAACACTTCTAATAAATGGGGGCATACGTTTGAAATAGTTGATATGATTCTGAATAATTCTTCATCATCCAAGACCAAATGAATATTTTCAATCCAACAGACATCGACAATGACGTCCTTGACAAGAAAAACATGAAGAACTCAAGGGTTACGAATAATAATGGTGATTTGTCTTTTGGAACTATTCCTAAGTTGAATGATAATTTCCCAAAAGGGGAAATACATCTCAAACTAGGCGATAGTGGTTTCTATAGCCATAACCATCACGAACCTAAAGGAGCTTTTGGGCTACGGCATATCTGGGACAAGCACGGGGATGAACTAAACTCTCAAAATGCAGAGGATGTGGTTAAGTTTATTGAAAGCGTTCTTCAGGTAGGGGCAGAGGTGATAATTGACCCTAAAAAGAGCCCCAACAAGCCATTAATAGTCGAATCAAATACCGGTATGGTCGTCGTCGATTTAAAAGAGCCTCAAAACGAAGAGCCTTTTTACAACATCATTACTGCCTACGATAAGAAAGCTCATCCAGGTAATGTTATGGGGAATCTAGAGTTATAGAACGAAAAAAGCCGACACTACGTGTCGGCTTTTTCTTAATAGGTGTTGTTCGTGGCGTTCCCTTAGCTCTATGGGGTCGGGACAGGTGGTTAACCTTAACAACTTACTATGACTTTCTGGCTAGCCATAGGTAGCTTACAAATATGTAATCAAGCCAGATGCAGATTACATATCAAACCCTTCTACACACTCAGTATGGCAAATATCCCATATAATTGTCAATTCATTTAAATAATGATATCCCACTGAATCTTAAATTCCCCTATCCTTCACTATTTCATTCGTTTATTGATAAGTTTGAATAGTGACTCAAAGCTATAAATTACTTCTTCTGGAAGATTGCTACCTTTACCTTCTGAGAGTTTACTCATAAATAATCTCGCAGGCTTTGCTTTCACAAATTGTTTCTTGATACCGGAATCTTTCATCGCTTTTTCGAATCGTTTGCAGACCCTTGGAATCTTATCGTTGTATGTGAGGTCATCGGTTACCTCGCCTCTATAGGCTTCTTCTGCCAGAGAAAGGAAGTACTCGGGACCAAATAGGTCTTCAATATCTAATTCAGCAACGTCGTTCTCTGTTGCTTCAGATACTAAAATGACGTTCCTTTTAGTTAGTTTGTGATTAGTTATCAGATCGTTTTTAGTGGCAAGTGCTTCTTTTTCATGATCGAGCAACACCAATAAATTAAGATGTTGAGAAGACAATAAACTTACCAGGTATGGTATTTTTTGAGCTCCGCCAGCTGGAGTTATAGTTATCTTATCCATCAAACCTGTCCTACCCAACGATTTCAGGTACTCAGACATCGATGACAGATACCAAAAATCAGTAACCCCCTCGACAACCAAATTGTTTGAGCCAATAAATAACGACTGAGAAACTTCATACCCGAGTGCCGCTTGCAAAGGGAATAGCGTAGTTGAATCACCTGTGGGGTCGTTAGTAACTGTTGTTCCTTTTTCTTGGCATATATTCACAGTCTTGACTGTGGAAAGTTGTTTTGTCGGGACTAGGAAAGGTGAGTGCGTTGTATAAATAATCTGATTGCTAAAGTCTTCATCAAGATGCTTTAACAGATCACTTTGGGATTTTGCATGTAGGTATAGCCCAGGCTCATCCAAAAGAATGATAGCATTCTCTGCATCACCGCCATGTGTATCTGCAAAAAACGTAATGTAGAATGAAAAAAACCACCTAAACCCTCGGCTCCTTTCGTTCAGATTAACTTCAACATCATAAGTAGACGTCGGATCGGATATATACGTATCGAAATAGTTGCCATCCAAATTGAAACGGACTTTCAACTCACGGTCTGTCCATAAGCGTCTAATCTCACTGGTAACAACAGCCCCTGCCCTGTTAACTAGTTGGTTTCGTGTCTCAGGATCTGACGCTAACTCTTGGAGCTTAATTGGATCTATATCCGCAACTTTACACAATTTAATGAAACCTTCGTCTTCTGCAGTCAGCTGGCTATTTTGTCGATGCTGACTAAGAGTGCCGAGGTTCTGATGTCCATCCAAATGTGGGTATTCATCGATGTAAACAAAAATAGGGAGGCATTCCACTATAAATTCACAAGCTTTTTTCTCTTGTTCACCATCATTTAAAGCTGTCACTATTTGTGCGAAGTCATCTTTAAGGTCGAGGTAGTCGTCTTGCCTCTCTAACGTGTATTGTGCAGCATCTCTAAGCGTATGATCATATCGGCCTAAAACTGCTTCCAACCAGGTCTCAACAGAGAGAGCCTCAGTTGCTTTCAACATGTCGACCTCTTGTACTACGGCTTTGACATTTTCAGCGTTATCCTCGTTTTTTAGAGCATCTAGGAGCGTAACGATCTTATCAATAATTCTATTTATTGCTTTTACATCTAAGCTCTGGTCTTTTAAGCCAACCAAACCTATGTATTTTGTTTTTCCATATGGACGAGCAATCGTGACGGTTGAAACTTCAGACGCTCTAGGAAAAATAGAAGACAGGGACTCTCTTTCCTGTTGCGACAACGTCCATTCAGTATCAAGGAACCGTGTATTTTCGTCCTGTTCTCCAAGTCTGCGATGGCGAGGAAAGTTCTTTATGGCTTCAATCTCTGTCATACCGCCTGAAGGGTTTAAGTGTTGAAGAGCGAGTAATATATTAGACTTGCCACTTTCATTACGACCTAGTATTGCAGTTAAGTTGTCTGTCGTAATCTCACCGCTATCATTGATTGAACGAAAATTTCTAACTCGGAATTTTGTGAGTTTCATAACTATTCCTTTTAAGAGCCACTACTGACAATCTGCGCTAAAATTGCCGCAATTGCCGTTGCAAAAGCGCCAGTCAGCGCAACCCAAACCTTCATATTGTTGTGCCTTGAGTCTTCTTTAAGACGTCTATTCTCTGCCTCTAAACCAATCATATTTGTTACTAGGTTAAGGAGTGTCTGCATTTCTTCAGAGGATAATGGTGCTGACCATTCCTTGAGGCCTCCCTCTCCTTCAATTTGTTTTTTAGTTCTTCTCGCATACCTGATATGCAGAGAGTACAAAGGTTCTTTCTGAGCACTTAGGTTAGAGGACTTTCTAAAAAATGCAGGATATCCGTCAAGAACATTCTCTACATCTACCTTATCCAAGCCAATACTATCAGCGATATTTCTTGGTGTTCTACTGTTCCACTTTTCATGAGCACCGAGATGCTGAATCAATGCAATTAAACAATGAAAATCGCTCGTGAAGCTGCGCTCGATGACCTCAGAAACGAGTGTAATTGATTTCTCGTTATGCATTTTCTTACCAATTTAATATTTTATATTAAAAGAGCTATGGAGATAGAAACCTCTCATAGTTTGTGGCTATTTTTCGAGCATACCAGACAGAAGGTAGAGGGTGAATCTTTACTCATTGTTTTTACTGAATAAGTTAGCACTGGTATCGTAGTCTTTTTTGGATATCATCAAAAAAGATTAGTTTCAATTCATCCACTCGGCGCAGCCCCTCGGAGGGATTGCGCTATTAGGGATTCAGTCTGAATTGGAGCTCAAGACTTCAACTCATTTGCTTGGACTTGCTAGAGCGATAGCCACATCAAAAAATAGGATGAGAAAAGTATGGTTTTCCTGATTGCAAGTTCAAAGCTAATTGATGCCAGCTAACATGATCTGATACTTGTTGATATGGTGGTTGTGACTGGAACGATGAAAGTCCTTGTTTAAGTATCCAGTCCTCCTTTTGGGTCATATCAAGGAGAAAGAAGCCGAACCTTTATCGAGAGGGTTCGGCTTTTTTATTTACTAGGATAATTTAATAGACAAAGTTAAAACATTGACTCGAAAGGACGATCATACTGAAGTTTGCAAGCAACGAAAGTATAATCATCAACAGGTCCTTTACGTTCTATTCTACGCTGTAGGCTGGCTGACATTTTTGTAACACTATCCATTGTTCTTTCTGAAAACCTTGGTGATTGCTCCCAAAATGAATGGGCACCATCGCTCATTATGTAAAGAGACAAAGTATCGTTATCTAATTCGAGGTCATCAATAGGAATAAAATAATTACTCGGGTCCATCGAAACGACTTGCGAGATAGCAGTGGTAATAATGTTTTTACCTTTTACGTTCTTAAGTTGAGACTTGGTAAAGAGTTTTTCATCAAGGAATTTTTGATGCTGAGTATGGTCTTTAGTCAACTGCTTTAATTTCTTACCTTGTTTAACATACGCTCTACAGTCTCCGATATGACCGATATGTAGCCCTCGTGGTTCAACGAAGTAATAAGTTAATGTAGTAGAAGCACGTTCGTAAGCAGAATCGTACTGAGACAATTCTTTTATTTTATTGAGTATATCCTTAAACACCGTCGTATAATCAGTTATATGGCCAACCGATTCGATTTGGTTAAGGTATTCTACAGCTGATAAAGAAGCCAACTCTGCTCCTTTATATGAACCAACACCGTCAGCTACCGCGAAAAACACACCACCTGCTATTGTTTTAGGGGCTAACATTGCATCTTGGTTAGTTTTTTCTACAGACTTCCCAAAAGTGAAGCATGAACTTTCAATAATTTTAATCATTAAGCAGCCACCTTAGATAAAGACTCTAATGCAGTTTTGAGCTCTTCGACAGAAGAGTAGCGGTTTTCAGGGTCCATTTTTATACACGTTGCTATGATTTTTTTTAGTGCGGGGTCTTTGACTTGTAATTGTTCGAAAACTTTACCTATGGCGAAAATGTCCGACTTTTCCGTGTAATCGCTACCGATATACATAAGCTCAGGAGCTACAAAGTTGTCGGTACCTAGTCTGATATTCAAAGAGGTTAGTACATCAGACTCACCACTTGGGATAGTCTTTCGGACTAGACCGAAATCCGAAATCTTATAAACCCCGTTTTCATAGCGCAAGATGTTACATGGTTTGATATCACGATGAAGGTAGCCCAACCTATGAATGTGAGCTACACCTTCGCAAACCATTGAAATGATCTTCATTTTTTCATCTTCTGAGAGGTCTGTAGAAAGAAGCGACTGCAAATCGCATTCAGCAAGTTCCATAATAAAGGAAGGTGTTTCTGTGTTGAAAAGATCACAAATGTAGATACTGACTATATTGTGATGCTGACACTTGCTTTGGCTAATCACTTCCCTTATGAAGCGCTCTTTATACATCTTCAGATCAACTTTAGGGTCTAGTACTTTTCTAGCATAAAAGCCCGAATGGGTTTCACTTAGATTGAACAATTCGATTCTATCTACGTAACCAAAGCCACCATTGCCGATTCGATTTAAAGTCTTATATCTATAGTTTGCAACCTGATCCACTAGGTACCTCTAAAGGTTGATTTTTCAAAATACTAATATGAAACATAAACGTCATATTCAAGGGAATACATATTATGTTATCCCCCTATGGTTAACCAGTTTAATATTAACCTTGTTGTAAAAAGAGATGACCATGATCAACTACTTAGCATTGAATGGCTTGCAACAGGTTGATAGACCGTTGAATTAACCTCGTGATACGGCATCGAGATTCACAACGAACTGAATTGGAACGAATGGATAACTTTTAGCTATTTAAGTGCTTTCACCGCTCGGCGCAATCCCGTAGCTGGCGTAGCCAGTCGGAGGGTGAGCAAGCGGAATATCGCAAATCTTTTTCTATGGCACTGTCACTGTAAAGCCACTTCTTTTATAGATCGATCAAGTTAAACATACGTACTGAACTGACGCGCTACGCTTGTCGGATTTGGGCGATGGATAACTATTCGCTCGTTCCTCACGAAAGTTCCCCCCACACAAATCAGATATGACTGCTCTTTTGTTAGTTAATTCTTATGTCTATTGATTCTCTTGTTTTGCTTACCTGTTTATCTGTAGGGTTCCCTTTCAGTAATTCTTTAGGCATTCATCTATTAAAATCTTTAGGGGGTAGGGGAACTATGAGTTTTTGGCGATTGTTATAGGAATTTCAGAGGAATTTTTACTTAATGGGTATGGTGATGAATCGTATTTTGAGAAGAAGATCACACTGAATTTATTCCAGGTGTATTGAGTACTACCAAACTAACGGTATGAATGAAATTTAAAGGGGTTATTCAGGAGGAGTGTAATCTTCCCATTCTGGTATATCAGAAGTTTGGGCTTCATCGAGAAGCTGATTGATATGATCAACTCTAGAAGAAGCTGCTTGTTGAGTGGCTTTGTTTTCTTTGCTCTTCTTTCTTAGGTTACGGTTGAGCATTGCTTTTGCTTTGCTGTAGAACAGTCCAAACTTCTCAAGGACAAACTCGTACTTGTTAGCAATTTGTCGTGGTGCAGACTCGCCTTCAATCAGAATGAATTGAGCGGTTGATATTAGTCGTCCGGATTTTTTTGCTTTACTGATTAATTCAGTGACGTAATTGACGCAACGCCCCATTCTTGCTGCGATCTGCTTTCGGCTTGGGAACGCGCATTGATTAGAAAGGTTGTAAAAGGTGGATATAGCAATCAATAAGGATTTCTCATCTGCTGGGATGCTTTCATCGCAAGCAACTGCATTAGTCAGTTGGTTGTGGTGTTCGAGAAACTTTAGGGTTTGATTAGATGAGGTCATGACACATACCTTCTACATCCGACCATAAATGTGTTTGAACACTGGTTGAATGTGAATACTGGCTGTGTCTATTTTGAATGAGTTGCAGAATGCAACTAGGTTGATTTTTCATGGTTTTGATTCCGCAAGTTAAAGGTTTGCTTAGATTCCACTCCAAGCTAGATTTAACTATAATCAGATTCAATAAGAAGATCAAACATTTATTTCAGATACAAAAAAAGCTAAACCCTTGCGGAGATTTAGCTTTTTTGCAAATGCTATATAGTTAGATTGGAGGTCTAACACATTCTAATTTTGAAAAATACACTACATAAAAGGCTATGTAGTAACGTGCTATGTAATGCACTTTACTTCAAAACTAGTGTAATTATAGGCTTCAGATTTTCGTATGTATATACTTAATTAGATGAAAGTACAAAAGTGTTATTTAGCAGGACATTTGTAGTTTCCCACAAGCTTCCCCTATTACTTTTACGTTTGAATACTCACACTCAATCTCTTCTGTTTTGTACCTTGAATTATGACTTTTTAATTTTAGCCCTTTAGGAGTGTTTTCTAGTTCTTTGAGCCGAACCATTCCATCATGTACAAAAACATAAACACTGCCATCTGAGATCTCTGTTATAGATCGATCAACGAATACTATAGATCCATTAGTGTAAGACGGTTCCATTGAATCACCACTTACCTTTACGGCAATAGTGTCATGTGGCTTTTTGATTAAACTTTCTTGAATGAATAGTTCCTCAGCTTCTTCTAAAAAAGGAATATCACCAGACCCCGCTGCTGCTGATATGTATTTGAAGTAAGGTATCGATACCATCTGAGGTTGTGTTTTTAGGTTTGAGCCATCCGTCATCAAAGACGAGAGGGTGACCTTAAAATACTCTGCTAGTTTTTGAGCGCTCTCAGCTTTGGGTTTTGAAATTTCCAATTCCCATTTGGATATAGCTCCAGGCGAAACTCTTATTTTTTTCGCTAAGGCTTCTTTTGTTAATTTAGCGTTGTTTCTTAGTTTTTCTATCTTCTTACCAACAGTATTCATCATTAATCTGCATACGTAATATTTTGAAGTATGATCTCATTTGTTTTCAGTACATACGTCTTTATTTTAGGTACGTTTGTCTTGATTTGTGTATTTTACTGATTTATCATTCATCACACTGATCAAACGATCAGGTATGGATAGAGTTTTTATGAAACAAGAAATTAGCAAAAGTACCCAGCTAACCGTGGCGCTCGATCATGAGACCAATATTCGCTTGGAAGGGTCAGCATCGGCGTATGGTCGAAGCAAACGAATTGAAGCTCTGTTTGTGTTGCGTGCGTTTTATCGCTTACCAACTGACAAGCAGAATGACATTTTGTCTCCCGATAATGGGCTCGACAAAATCTAGCTTTATCTCGCTCCTTGTGTGAGTTCAGATTAGGAGTGAAGTCTCATCATGAGACTCGAAGGTGGGCTGCCTTCACTATTGCAGAAAGCGCCGCAGAGGGGCGCAGGCGTGCGTAATATGCCTAATAAATTCAGGAGCCATAACTGGGGCGACGTCCAAGGCTGTTTTTCTACTCAATTAAGCGTGCTTGTTGAGGGGTGAAACAGAGTTACTTGGGAATACCAGACTTCACATCCTTTGGATGTGCGCATTCTACTACAAGAATGCTCAAGCCAGTTTGTAGCACGGCTCTTGAAAGAGAGCCCATTCTTTTTCTTTTGTTAAAGAGAAAAAGAATGTCCTAAAAAGGAGTGTGCATGATGCAAATTGTATATGGGTATTGTAGTGAAGATGAAGCGACGGATTTGTTAGGTCGTTTTGTTGAACAAGGCGATTTTATTGACGCTAAAAAGTTGGGTCATGTCGGGGGGGAGCACATGGCGTTCGCGGCCTTACTCCCTCTGACTGAGCGCCTTTCTTTTCCTTTTTATTGTAAAGGCGTTCATTTAGTTGCCATTCAAAAACAAGCCCAGTACTCGGCTCATCTCACGCCTCCAATATCCTGTAATGCTCAAAAAAAACGCTATCGTAAACTCAAGAATACCGAAATAAGCCCTCGAAACTGGAAACAACACATGAGTCGTAATCGCGGATTGAAGTTCGTTACGTCTTCGTTGGTGTCTTAGAGTTATCCGTTTTTCCGGGTCACCTCAGTGGCCGGTGACCTTAATCTCCCCCCCCCCCCCTTTATCTATTCTCTTTTGCGCTTAACCGCGTGAGTAAACTCTTCCGGTCTTTCGGCTGGTCGCTTTTTGGCGCCGCCTCGCGGTGTCCTAGTACCTTAAAAACAAGGAAACTTTCCTATGCAAGTCAAAAAAAAACCTCTTAAACCCCTGCCATGGCTGGCATGCGTGGCCATCCTGTCGGCTGCCCTGGCCCAGCCTGCTCTTGCCGCTGACTTATTTGCCACGGGTAAAGACATGGTGAAAGAAACCGCGGGCGATGATTCGGGTATTGAAACCGCGATGCTCGGCTTTTCCGCGCTCAGCGCGGCGGTGGTCGGTATTACCTCGCGCAACTGGTTTGGCGCCGTCGGCGGCTTTGCAGGCGGCATGATGTTCTGGGAGGTGGTGAAGCCACTGGTTGGCTTAGCGTAATCATAAGGCGGCGATGACATGGAAAATAAAGCGCAGTATTACGCGATCCCTAAGTACCTCAATTCAGGCAAGCGCCTGTGCGGCCTTCCAAGAGAAGAGCTCCTTCCTGCAGTGTGCATCTTTGCGCTTGGCTTTTTTGCCAAACACTACGCGATTGGCTTTGTCCTCGCGGCGGTTTGGTTTATGGGATTGAGGTACATAAAAACGCAATACGGTGAACACATCGTCGCCTACGCCCTTTATTGGTGGGGCAGCGCTTCGATTAATCAAATGCTGTTCAAACATACCCCACCGGCGATTAAACGCTATTGGTTGTCTTAAGGAGTCGTATGGAAATTTCGAACAAAAAAGACCTGTTGGCGATGAGTAAGATGCTCAACGTGTTTTTGGCGGTGGGCTTTTTCACCGCCAGCTTCGCCTGTGTGGTGCTCGCGGCGGCGTTGACCTATCTCTCACTCAAAGAGAGCCGAACGCTGGTTCCGCCGACGCTCTCACAAGCGTTTTCGGTGTCCAATGGTGACGTGGATGAATCGTATTTGATGTTGATGGGCAGTTACTTCTTGCACCTGAAATACGACATCACCCCCGCCAGCGTCTCCCGTCAATACGGGTTACTGCTCGATTATGTGCCCGCTGAGTCTTGGTCGGCCGTCCAACCGACCTTGCTGTCGGACGCGCAACAAATCACGACCAGCAACATCTCCAGTCGATTTGTGGCGGATAAAGATGGCGCCTTAGTGGCGTTGGGAACGATGCAGTTTAAACAGACCGGCACGCTCTACAAGTCTGTGGGTGACCGCGACTTAGCGCCTGAAAAAGTCACGTATGTCGTGCAAATGGCGTACCCCCATGGGGTGCTGGAGCTGATTGGCATTAAAAGAGAAGGAGAACCCTCGTGAAACGCCTGCTGACCTTAGTGCCGTTACTGGCGGCCTTATCAAGCCCGTTATCGCTGGCCGACAATGTGGCGAAACGAGAAATTGATTTTAACGATGGGGACACCATCCCCGTCACCCTGTCTTCCCTTAACATCAACCGTTTGATGGTCAAGGACGATAAAATCGTCAACATCACCTGCCCCAGTGGCTTTTGTACCACGACCGCCAATCAAAAGGATAAGACAGGCTCGGTGTCGCTGAAAATCAACATTCAATTGCCGTTCAATGTTCACGTCACGACCAGTAAGGGGCGGGTCTTCTCACTGTTTGTGAGCCCGAAAGCGACGCCGTCGGTAGTGACAGAGTTTTTGCCCTCGGACAGAGAGCGCCAACAACCCTCAGTGTTTGACCGTGCGTTTGATTACCCCTCAGCGCTGGCCGAATTCACCAAGCAAATGATGCATTGGCAATTCGATGGGACGCCAATTTCCGGTTTCACGGTGCATCCGGTCGACCCTGAAACGTTACCGCCTGACGAGGGCGCTTTACCCCTTATTCCGCAAGTGGTGTTTGTCGGGCAAGACTACTCGGGGATCATTTACGAGGTCCAAAACCGCTCGAATGAGACCGTCACGTTGACCACGGCGCAGTTTTACA
Organism: Vibrio echinoideorum; assembly: GCF_024347455.1. Classification (NCBI taxonomy): domain Bacteria; kingdom Pseudomonadati; phylum Pseudomonadota; class Gammaproteobacteria; order Vibrionales; family Vibrionaceae; genus Vibrio; species Vibrio echinoideorum. The sequence goes on along the minus strand of NZ_AP025485.1, from coordinate 782 downwards.
GTTACGCGGCGCGCAGTGCGGCGCTCGACCGTTTAACGCTTGGCCCCAATGAACGCACTCAGCTTTACCTGATCACGGGTGGAGGGGTGAGCGATGTTCGATAAATTCAGAGAGCGCTTTTTTAGCGATAAAGAGGGCGATTTTGACCGTGGTGGAGACATCAACGCCGAGACCACCAAACGTAATCAACACATTACGTCCGTGATTGTCTTGTTTCTCGTGTTGGCCGTCCTTGGGGTGTACCAGTACACCCGTCCTAAAACGGTCAAAGAGGCGCCCACGACAGCGGTGGAGTTTGGGGCCATCGTGGATAAAGGCTTCACAGAAAAAGACAACCAGTCGGCCCTCACTCAGCAACAGATGTTGATTGCCACGCTCACCAAAGAGATGCGCGATCTTAAAGGGAAGATGCAAGGGTTTAAGAAAGAGACCGAGCAGCGTATCCGCAGCGCCAAGTTGGACACCGCGTCTTTGGTGGAAGACAAGGTGCGACGTGAAATGCAAAGCACGGTGGACGAGCTGAAAGCGAAGATGGAGGCGATGCAAAGCCCGGCTTCACCGCCTGTGGATGGGTTCAATGATGGCGGTGAGGCTGCGTATCCCCTGGTGGGTGGCGATGAGACGTTTGGACAAGCGAGGATCCCTCCTCGGCCTTTGCCTTCCTCAGACAACAACCCCAACCTCGACACGCTGGCTTACCCCCCACGCCAGCAGCGCTCCTTTGCTCAGCATCAGTTTGATAGCACCGATTTTTCGTGGCAGGAAGAGGCTGAAGCGCCCCG